>DATFFV010000053.1:0-8237 GCA_035249885.1 Gammaproteobacteria bacterium
CCGTAGAGCATGCTCGCCGAGGTATCGAGCAGCACGGCGACCGTATTCTCCTGGGGCCGCAACGTCTGCGTCACGAGCGCGGGCCGCCAAGCGAGCCCGAGCAGCGCCGCGAGCAACGCGGCTTGCAGCGTGCCGAGCGCGATGCCGCGAGCGGCCCCGAGCCCCGACTGTCGCCGCCAGATGCTGACCCCGACGACGACGGCGCCCGCGACGATGAGCGCGAACAACACCGGGAGGGGCCAACCGCTCGCCAATACGAGCTCGCCTCTTTCGAACGTCGCGCGTGAATACTTGAAGAAAAACTCGAACATTCGGCTCACCATACGCCCGCCCCCGCGGCCTCGGCTCCCACTGGACAAAAATCCAGAAACCGGCCGTGACGGCGGTGAACGACAACCGCAATGGGTCAACTCGGAGCTTACCGAGGCCCGCCGCTGCCGACTAGACCCAACGTTTGCGCGGCGGCGGGAGCACGCTACCATCCACGCTCGCCAAACGGGGAGACCGCCGCGATGAACACAAGTTCACGTCGTCGCGATTAGATGATCCGCGCGCTGCGGAACGTGTCGATAGGCCTAACGGCGGCGCTCGCGGCGCTCGTCGCCGCGGGCGCCGACTTGAACGGTGCACCGAGCGCTCCGACCGCGGAGCTCCATTTCACGCGCCTCTACTACAACGGCGGCGGGCGCGGCTGGCGCAGTCGCTACGCGACGGACTACCCCGAGGCCGAGTATCACTTCACGAAGGGCGTACGCCGCCTCACGAGCGTCGAGATCGGCGAGCAGAGCCGGCTGCTCGCAGTCATCGACGACAGCATCTTCGACTACCCGTGGCTCTACGCCGTCGAGGTCGGCTACTGGCTGCTCGACGACGTCGAGGCGGCGCGGCTACGCGAGTACCTGCTGCGCGGCGGGTTCTTGATGATCGACGACTTCCACGGCACCGTGGAATGGGCCGACTTCATGGAGTCGATGCGGCGCGTGTTCCCCGATCGGCCGGTCATCGAGATCGCCGAAGGTGACGAAGTGCTGCACGTGCTCTACGACCTGGATCAACGCATCCAAATTCCGGGCATCGTGGCGCTGCGGGACGGCGTCACCTACGAGCGCGACGGCGTGACTCCGCACTGGCGCGGCATCTACGACGACCAAGGCCGCCTCATGGTGGCCATCAACTTCAACATGGATTTAGGCGACGCCTGGGAGCACGCCGACGATCCACGCTACCCCGAGCCCATGACGGGTCTCGCCACTCGCTTCGCCGTCAATTACGTCATCTACGCGATGACGCACTGAGGGCGCCCGGGACACTTCCGTTCCGGCTAAACTGCGGCAGCGGACTGCGACGGAGCGAGCGATGGACGGGGCCAAGGTGCAGGGATCGGTAGCGGAAGCGCTGTTACGCGCGCTCAAGCAGCGCGGCATCGATCATGTCCTCGCGAACGCGGGCACGGATTTCGCACCGATCATCGAAGGGCTCGTTCGGCTCGGCGAGCGGCCCGCCGAGATTCCGCGCTTCATCACCGTGCCGCACGAGAACCTCGCGATGGCCATGGCCCATGGCTACTACCAAGTGGCCGGCAAGCCCGCGGCCGTCATGGTCCACGTGACCGTCGGCACGGGCAACACGATTTGCGCGCTCATGAACGCCGCCCGCGACAACGTGCCGCTGCTGCTCATGGCCGGCCGCACACCGCTCACGCAGAGCGGGCACATCGCGTCGCGCTCTGCACCGATCCACTGGGGCCAAGAGAACTTCGACCAAGCCGGCGTCGTGCGCGAGTACACGAAGTGGGATTTCGAGCTGCGTGCGGGACAACCCGTCGAGGAAGTCCTCGGCCGCGCGCTCGACATCGCGCTCTCCGAGCCGCGCGGGCCCGTTTATCTCACGTTGCCGCGCGAGGTCTTGGCCGACACACCGCGCGGCGCGCCGCAAGCGTTGCCCGCCACCGAGATCGCGGCGCCGGAGCCGAGCGCGCGCCACATCGACGAGCTCGCGGATTTAGTCGCCGCCGCCGAATGGCCCATGATCCTGACGTCGAACTTGGGCCGCGACCCGCAGGCCGTCGGCGTGCTCGGCAAGCTCGCGGAGCGGCACACGATTCCGGTCGCCGAGCCGCATGCGAGCTGCGTCAACTTGCCCACGAGCCATGCGATGAAGACCGGCCACGCAGGCACCGAGCTCCTCGGCCGCGCCGATCTCATCATCGTCACCGAGTGCGAGGTGCCGTGGTACCCGCGCTATTTCTCCCCGCGGCCCACGGCCAAGGTCGTGCACCTAGGTGTCGATCCGCTGTGGGAGCGCTATCCGATCCGCTCGTTTCGCGCGGATCTCGCGATCACGGGCAGCTCGCGCAGCGCACTCGCGCAGCTCGACGCCGCGCTCACAACGCGGCGCGCCGACGCCGCGGCGGCGACGCGGCGCCGCCACGTCGTTGCCGAGTTCAAGGCAACGAAAGCGAAAGAAGCCGCAGCCGTCGCTGCGCGCGCTCGCGGCGAGAAGCCGATTCGTTATTCCTACGTCGGCGCGTGCATCCACGACGCGCTACCCAAGAGCGGCATCGTCGTGACCGAGCTCGGCGTCGGCGCCGATCATCTTACGCTCGAGGAGCCGGGATCATTGCTCGCCGTGAGCATCGGCGGCGGCCTGGGCTTCGGCCTCGGCGCGTCGCTCGGCGCGAAACTCGCGGCGCCCGACCGCATGGTCGTAAGCACGATCGGCGACGGCAGCTACATGTTCGGCAATCCGACGCCGTTTCACCTCGTGTCGCGCGCCGCGAAGCTGCCGACGCTCACCATCATCTGCAACAACGGCCGCTGGCAAGCGGTCGAGTCGGCGACGCGCGTCGTCTACCCCGACGGCGCGGCGGCCCATGCCGAAGAGATGCCGCTCGTCGAGCTCCAACCGTCGCCCGAGTTCACGAAGGTCGCCGAAGCCTCCGATGCTTTTGCCCGCCGCGTCGACGACCCCGCCGAGCTGCCGCGCGCCATCGACGCCGCGCTGACCGCGGTCGCCGGCGGCCGCCAGGCCTTGCTCGACGTCCGCATGGAGCACGGCGTCCGCTAACGAAGAGGTGCCGGTGTTAAGGAGGTGCCGGGTTTACGGTTTCGGTTCAGCCGTAGCCCGCGGCCAGCCCGTTCGGCTGAACCGAAACCGTAAACCCGGCACCTCCTCCTCTACAGCGCGTCGGGCTGGAGGTCGGGCGCTGCGAGCGCGAACGAGGGCTCTAGGCGCAAGTCGTCGGCGATGCGCACGAGCGTCGGATAGGGCGCGAGGTCGACGTTGAAGCGGCGCGCGTTGTAGACCTGCGGCACGAGGCATACGTCAGCCACCGACACCGAATCGCCGTAGCAGAAGCGGCCGCCGCTGAAACGCGTCAGCAACCGCTCGAGCGGGCCGAATGCTTCGGCGATCCAATGCGAGTACCACTTGCCGACCGCCGCGTCGTCGAGCGTAAGCTCGCCGCGCAAGTAGCGCAGCACGCGCAGGTTGTTGAGCGGGTGGATCTCGCACACGATGAGCTGCGCGAGCGCTTGCGCGTGAGCGCGCGCCACTGGTTCTTGCGGAATGAGGCGCGGCGAAGGGTATCGTGCATCGAGGTAGTCGATGATCGCGAGCGACTGCCAGAGGATCGTGCCGTCGTCGTCGAGCGTGGGGATCGTCGCCTGGGGATTCACGGCGAGGAACTCGGCCTCGCGGTGCCGGTTGCCGGGGAGGTCGACGGTCACCGTCTCGTAGTCGACGCCTTTTAGATTGAGCGCGATGCGCACGCGATACGCGGCCGAGCTGCGGAAGAACGAATAGAGCCGCATGCGTTACGTCCCCCGTGCGAGTCGACGCGCGTCCTCGAGCCGCTCGGGTGTGCCGACGTCGAGCCACAGCCCCAGGAACACCACGGCGCGCAGCTCGCGCCTCGCGACCGCGGCGTCGAGCCACGGTTTGAGCGGCCGGCGACCGCGCTCGAGGCCGGCGAACGACCGCGGGCTGAACACCGCGACGCCGGCGTAGGTGAGGAGCGGTGCCGCTGCGGAAACGAAACCGTCGGCGTCGGCGCCGAAATCGCCGCGCGGATTGTGCGGCGGGTTCGGCACGAGCACGAGCGTCGGCTCGCGCGAGCCGGCGACCAGGGTCGCGAAATCGAAATCGGTGTAGATATCGGAGTTGACGAGCACGAACGGCTCCTGCCCGAGTAACGGCAGTGCCTGCACGATGCCGCCCCCCGTCTCGAGCGGCGGCTCGCCCTCGTCGCTATAGGCGATCGACACGCCGAAGCGCCGGCCGTCTCCCAAGTGGTCGCGAATCTGCGCGCCACGATAGGAAAGATTGATGACGATCCCGGTAATGCCACTCGCCGCGAGTCGCGCGACGTGGCGTTCGATGAGGGGCACGTCGCGGACGGTCAACAGCGGCTTCGGCAGCGATGCCGTGAGCGCCCCCATGCGGTCGCCGCGCCCTGCTGCGAGCAGCATCGCTTTCATGCGGAAACGAACGACGAGCAGCCGTAGCGAATCTCAACCAACACGTGCACGAATCCAGGCAAGCCGTTGAAGCCACGCGGTGCGTATGCCATTGTAACTGCCTTTCATTCAGCCGCATCTCGTGCCCGTCGCAAGCCGCCGATCGATCGTCGCGTTCTGGCTCGTCCTCGCTTTGGCGCGGCAAACGTACGCCCAAGAGCTTTGCCTGCTCGAAGCCCCGTCGATCGATGTGTCGCCCGCGCCCACCGCGAGCGATTCGGACCTCGACGACGTGCTCGTGATCAGCGCCCGGCGCATCGGCGTCGGCGCCGACTCCGCGGCCGAATTCTCCGACGAAGTCCAGTTCGAATACCGCGACTGCGCCGTCACGGCGCAGAGCGCGCGGCGCTTTGCCGACGGCAACGTCGACATGCTCGGCCGCATCAACGTCGAGTGCCCCGACGTGACGATCTTCGGCGAGGACGCCCACTTCGACACCGACGCCGAGACGATCAGCTTCGCGGGCGCCGGCTTCGACCTGCCGAAACGGCCCGCGCGCGGCTCCGCCGAGCAGATCGAGCTCACGAGCGAGAGCCGCCTGTCGCTCACCAACGTGATGTTCACGACCTGCCCGCCCGAGAACGTGGCGTGGGAGCTCAGCGCGCGCGATATCGACCTCGACGCCAATACCGGCGTCGGCAAAGCGCGCGGCGTGAAGCTCGAGTTCAAGGGTGTGCCGGTCCTCTACTCGCCCTACCTGAGCTTCCCGATCGACGATCAGCGCAAGAGCGGCTTTCTGACACCGGACGTCAGCAGCCGCGACCGCACGGGCCGCGACCTCGTCGTGCCGTACTACTTGAACCTCGCCCCGAATCTCGACTTGACGCTCGATCCACGCTACATGAGCAAGCGCGGTACTCAGTTGGGCAGTGATTTCCGCTATCTGCTCCGCAACAGCCGCGGAGAGTTCGGCTTCGAGTACCTGCCCGACGACGACGAGACGCTGGCGACGCGGCGCTACGCCAACCTGCAGCACGAGTCGCTGTTCGGCACACGCGACCAGTTCCAAGTGTTGGCCGGTCTCGAGGAAGTCTCGGACGACACGTACTTCGAGGACTTGGGCACCAGCTTGAGCGTCACGAGCCAGACGCACTTGAACCGCTTCGTCGACTTGAACTTCTTCGCGCCCAACTGGTCGTTGCTCACGCGCTTCCAGAATTATCAGACCATCGACCCCGTGCTCACCGACCTCGAACGTCCGTACGAGCGTGTGCCGCAGATCCTCTTTGGCGGCCGCTGGGGCGAACGGCTCGTCACGCTCGATTCGAGCACCGAGATCGTGAATTTCGATCGCAACGTCGGCACGACGGGCTGGCGGCTCGATTCGACGCAGGAGCTGTCGCTCAAGTTCGCGCGCCCCGGCATGTTCCTGACGCCGGCCATCGCCGTGCGCCAGACAAACTACTGGATCGACGACCCGCTGCCCGGCGAGGACGACATGCTGACGCGCGGCCTGCCGATCGGCAGCCTCGACATGGGGCTCAAGCTCGAGCGCGAAAAGACGCGCGGGCGCCGCTCGTGGGTGCAGACGATCGAGCCGCGCTTGCTCTACGTGCGCGTGCCGTTCGAGGATCAGAGCAACTTGCCCGTGTTCGACACGATCCTGCCCGACTTCAATCTCGTTCAGCTGTTCCGCAAGTATCAGTTCGTCGGGCCCGACCGCATCGCCGATACGGATCAGTTGAGCTTCGGCGTCACGACGCGCCTCGTCGACGCCGCGAACGGCCGCGAGCGCCTCACGGCCACACTCGGCCAAACCCGCTACCGCGATGCGCAGTCGGTCACGCTGCCCGGCGTCACGCCGACGGACACGGACGCCTCGGACTACGTGGCCGAGGTCGCGATCGGCATCCGCGACGCGTGGGCGGTCGATCTGGGCTACCAATGGAACAGCGAGACGTCGTCGACGGCCCGGACCGAGACGCGGCTCGAGTTCCGGCCGAAAGAGGATCGGTTGTTCGGCTTCGGGTATCGCTATCGTCGCGATGCTCTGGAGCAGGGCGACGTGTCGCTCGTGTGGCCGGTGTCGCAACGCTGGCGCATCATCGGCCGTTACAGCTACTCCTTCCTCGACAAGGAGCGTCTCGAGGATTTCGTCGGCTGGGAGTACGAGGCCTGCTGCTGGCGCCTGCGCATGGTCAACCGAAACTACGTGAGCCGGCGCACGGGCGAGACCGACAGCTCGATCTCGCTGCAGCTCGAGCTCAAGGGCCTGTCGCAGCGAGTCACGGCGCCGGACGACCTGCTCGACCGTGGTATTCTGGGCTATCGCAATATCGCCCGTGCCTATTGAGAACGCTGCCATGAACACGCATCGTCACTTAGCCGCGTCGCTGTGCGCGACCGCACTCACGATCGTGCCGACGCTTACCGCACACACGCAGGACCGCGAGCTTGGCGCGGGCGGCGTGCTGCTCGACGGAGTGGCCGCCGTCGTTGACGAAGGCCTCGTGCTCAAGAGCGAGCTCGCCGACCGCCTTACGCTCGTCCTGGAGAACCTCGAGAGGCAGCAGGCCGAGGCGCCGCCCGAGGCACGGCGCCCGCTACCGCCCGTCTCCGTCATCGAGCAGCAGGTACTCGATCAACTCGTGCTGCGCGAGATCCAGCTCCAGCGCGCCGATCGCGCGGGCATCACGGTCAGCGACGATTTGCTCAACGAGGCGCTCTCGCGCGTCGCGCAAAACCTGGGCTATACGCTCGAGGAACTGCCCGCGGTACTCGCCGCACAGAACATCGAGTACGCGATGTATCGCGAGGACAGCCGGCGCGATCTCATCATCGAGCAGCTCGAGCAGCGCGACGTCGTCAGCCGCATCGCGATCACGCCGCGCGAGCTCGAGCAGTGTCTCGTCGAGAGCGAGTCCAGCGCGTCCGACGAGTTCGATTACAACATCTCGCACATCCTCATCGGTGTGCCGGCCAATGCGAGTCAGCAAGATCTGGAGACCGCCCGGCAGCGCATCGACGAGATCCACGCTCGCCTCGTGGCCGGCGAGGATTTCGCGCGGCTCGCCGTCGCCGTGTCGCAGGCACAAACCGCGCTCGAGGGCGGCAGCTTGGGCTGGCGCAAAGGCGCGCAGTTGCCGACGCTGTTCGCCGATACCGTCATCCGCATGAAGCCCGGCGAGTTCTCGGCGCCGATCGCGAGCACCGGCGGCTTTCAGATCGTCAGGCTCAACGAAATGCGCGGCGCGGAGCGCACGATGGTCGACCAGCTGCGGGTGCGCCACATCCTGCTGCGCACCGACGAGATCCTCGACGACGCGGCCGTGCAACAGAAGATGCGCGACGTCCGCGCGCAAATCGTCGGCGGCGACGACTTCGGGACCGTGGCCCGCGCCGTGTCGATAGACACGGCCTCCGCCGCCGACGGCGGCGATTTGGGCTGGCTCTCGCCCGGCGACACGCCCCCCGAGTTCGAGGAAACGATCGCGGCGTTGCCGCTCGGCGAGCTCAGCCAGCCGTTCAAGTCGAGTTTCGGCTGGCACCTCGTGGAGGTTCTCGAGCGCCGCTCCTACGACACCACCGACGACATGAAACGCACCCAATGCGCGCGCCAGATTCGCGCCGCCAAAGCCGAAGAGGAACGCGAGCTCTGGCTGCGTCGCCTGCGCGACCAGGCGTTCGTCGACATCCGCCGATAGGCGGCGCGCCGCGGCCGAAGCGCCGCACGCCGCGAGCCGTGAGCCCCGTACCACCGCTGATCGTCGTGAGCTCGGG
>DATFFV010000054.1:0-3519 GCA_035249885.1 Gammaproteobacteria bacterium
GGCGGTGGCGGTGGCGGCGGCGGTGGCGGTGGTGGCGGCGGCGCAGCCGCCGCGGCGATCAGCGTCGTGAGCAGCACGCCGACGATTCCGCAGGACGGTTCGGCCGATGCGACTCTGACGGCTTTCGTTCGCGATGCGAACAACAATTTGCTCGAGGGTATCTCGGTCGCGTTCACCACGTCATCGGGAGGTGTCTCGGGCTCGCCGGCCGTGACGGATTCCACGGGCACGGCCACGGCCACGCTCGTCACCGCAGGCGATTCGAGCCTGCGCACCATCACGGTCACGGCAACGGCGGGCGCCTTAACGGCGCAGGTCGCCGTGCAAGTCGTGGCGACCTCCACCCCAGGCACCGTGCAGATGGGCAATGGCACGGGCGCCTCCTTCCAGGTGGGCGTGATCGGCGTCTCGAACGCTAACCTGTCCGCGGGCGGATCCACGAGCTTGACCGTCTCGCTCGTACAAACGGGCGGCACACTTTACACGGGCTCCGCGACCGTGAGCTTCAGCTCGCCCTGCGTCGCGGCCGGCACCGCCGAAATCCGGGTGAACGGCACGCCGGCGGGTCAGGTCACGACGACCTCGGGTATCGCGACCGTCACGTACGTCGCGCAGGGCTGCAGCGGGAGCGACACCATCACGGCGAGCTCGACGATCGACAGCCAGGCATTGTCCGCCAACGGCGCCGTCACGGTCGCCGCGGCGACCGCCGGCTCGATCGAGTTCGTCTCCGCAACCCCGACCAACATCGCTCTGCAAGGCACCGGCGACGTGAACCGGCCCGAGAGCTCGACCGTCGTGTTCCGCGTCAGGGACGCGTCGGGCGGACCCGTGCAGGGAGCAACCGCGTCCTTCGTCTTGAACACATCGGTCGGCGGCGTTCAGCTGACCCCGACGAGCGCGACCAGCGACAGCCAGGGTTTGGTCCAGACGGTGGTAAACGCCGGCACGGTCGCGACCTCCGTGAGAGTGACTGCGACGGTCACGAGCGTCACTCCGACGATCTCGACGCAGTCGAGCCAGCTCACGGTGACCACGGGCATCCCGACGGACGCGAGCTTCTCGCTCGCGGTCGGGTGCTTCAACATCGAAGGCTTGGAGCACGACGGCGTCATCGTGCCCGTGACCGCGCGTCTCGGCGACCGCTTCCAGAACCCGGTGCCGGACGGCACGGCGGTCACGTTCACGGCGGAAGGCGGCAACATCACGTCGCAATGCACGACGACGACCACGGCCAGCGAAGGCGGCGTCTGTAGCGTCAGTTATCGCAGCTCGAACCCGCGGCCCTCGGATGGCCGCGTCACGCTGCTCGCCAAAACGATCGGCGAAGAGTCGTTCCTCGACGCCAACGGCAACGGCGCGTTCGACGACGGCGAGACCTTCACGGATATTTCCGAGCCGTTTCGCGACGACAACGAGAACCTCGCTTACGACGTCGGCGAGGATTTCTTCGACTTCAACAACAACCAGACCCGCGACGGGCCGGACGCGCTGTTCAACGGTGTCCTCTGCAACGACACGACCGGCCGCTGCGGTGCGCCCGCTACCCGCTCGACGGGTATCGGCGAGCAAAACAAGATCATCCTGTCGGGCAGCTCACCCGTGATAACGCTCAGCGGCGGCGCGCCCCTGCCCGCGTCGATCGCGATGAGCACCAGCTCGTCGACGGCGCTCGTGTTTTGGGTCCGTGACGTCAACGGCAACGTGATGCCGGGCGGGACCACGGTAGGGCTGAGCGCGAGCGGCGCGGGTCTGAGCGTCGCGGCGCCGAGTAGTTTCACCGCCCCGTGCAGCGCGATCGCCGCCAACGTCGAGTTCGCCGGTATTACGCGGTTCAGCTACTCCGTGACTTCGGGCACAACCACCGGCACGGGCGTCCTGACGCTCACCGTCACGACGCCCCTCGGGCTCGTCACGATCGCGCAAATCTCGGTGACGGTCGGGCCGTAGGCTTCTCGTTTCTTGCTTCGAGCGCACGGCCGCCCTTTCGGGCGGCCGTGCCGTCTCTGTATCCTACGGCTTGAGCATGCTCGGCCAGCGCAACGTCTATCTCATCGGCCCGATGGGCTCCGGCAAGACCGCCGTGGGCCGGCGCCTCGCTGCGTTGCTCGGCAAGGAGTTCTTCGACAGCGACGCGGAGATCGAGAAGCGCACGGGCGTCGACATCCGCTACATCTTCGAGAAGGAAGGCGAGCCGAAGTTTCGCGACCGCGAGCGCGAAGTGATCGCCGCTCTCACGGGGCTCGACGACGTCGTCGTAGCCACGGGCGGGGGTGTCGTCCTCGACGCCGCGAACCGCGAGCGCCTCGCAGCCACGGGCACGGTCGTCTACCTCGAGACCGATCTCGACACGCTCGTGCGCCGCACGCGAAGCACGAAGGTGCGGCCGCTGCTCGTGACCGACGATCCGCGCGCCGTGCTCGAGCGGCTCATGGAGGTCCGCCGGCCGCTCTACGAGCAAGTCGCGGACGTCCGCATCGAGACGACAGGGCGGCAAGTGCGGGCGGTCGCTGCGGACGTCGCACAGCGGCTCGCACGGCGCGTTGCAAAAAAGGGCCCCGCCTGAGACCCTTCGGCGCGTGGAAACCATCGTCGTCGCGCTCGGCGAGCGCAGCTATCCCGTTCACGTCGGGCCTGAGTTACTCGGCAATGCAGCGCTCTACGGACTTACGGCCAAGCAGGTCCTCGTCGTCACGAACGACGTCGTCGCCCCTTTGTATTTGCCGCGCGTGCAGGCTGCGCTCGCGGGCCGTGACGTCGCGACGGTCGTCCTACCCGACGGCGAGCGCCACAAGACGCTGACCACGTTCGCGACGGTCATCGACCGGCTCGTCGACGTGCGGTTCCACCGCGACTCGTGCCTCGTCGCGCTCGGCGGCGGAGTCATCGGCGACCTCACGGGCTACGTCGCCGCGAGCTACCAGCGCGGCATCGACTTCGTGCAGGTTCCGACGACGCTGCTCGCTCAGGTCGACTCTTCGGTCGGCGGCAAGACGGCCGTCAACCACCCCCGTGCGAAGAACATGATCGGGGCGTTTCACCAGCCGATCGCGGTTTTGGCCGATACCGACACGCTGCGCACGCTGCCGCCGCGCGAGCTCGCGGCAGGCCTCGCAGAGATCGTCAAGTACGGCATCATCGTCGATGCGCAATTCTTCGCTTGGCTCGAAGAGCACATCGACGAGCTCAAAGCACTCGACGCGGCCGCGCTCACCTACGCGATTCGCCGCAGCTGCGAGATCAAGGCGAGCATCGTGGCCGAGGACGAGCGCGAGCACGGCCGCCGCGCGCTGCTCAACTTGGGCCACACGTTCGGCCACGCGCTCGAGGCCATCGGCCGCTACGAGCGCTGGCTGCATGGCGAGGCCGTCGCCATCGGCACCGTGCTCGCGGCGCGAACGTCGGTGGCGCTCGGCTGGCTTCACGCGACAGACTGCGAGCGCATCGAGACGCTGCTCGGGCGCGCGGGACTGCCCACCCAGGCGTCGGGGGTCGCGGCCGACGAGCTGCTCGACCACA
>DATFFV010000055.1:0-9852 GCA_035249885.1 Gammaproteobacteria bacterium
GTCGGGCGCAACGACCCGTGTCCGTGCGGCTCGGGCAAGAAATACAAGCAGTGTCACGGGCGCCTGACCTGACGCCCCCCTTCGGGGGCTACCAAGGGGCGTCCCCCTTCGGGGACTACCAAGGGGCGTGAGCGTGCAGCCCGCCGTCCACGTGCAGGTTGGGCTCATTACCGACGGCCGCGGCCGCTGGCTCGTGAACTGCCGCCCCGCGGGCACGCCGCTGGCCGGCTGGTGGGAGTTCCCCGGCGGCAAGAGCCGGCCCGGTGAGGAACCGCGCGCGGCGCTCACGCGCGAGCTCGAGGAAGAGCTCGGCATCGAGGTGCTCGAAGCCGAGCGCAGCCTCACGCTCGTCCACGACTATCCCGACAAGCGCGTGCACCTCGACGTCTGGCGCGTGCTGCGCTACCGAGGCGAAGCCCGGGCGCGCGAGAGGCAGGAGCTACGCTGGGTGACCGTGGCGGAGTGCCGCGAGCTCAAGCTGCTCGAGGCCGACTGGCCGATCGTCGAGCGCCTCGCGGTCTTCTGAGCTCAAGCGCCTCAGCAGATCGCGAGCTCGAAACGCACGTCCTGCGTGACCTGTATGGGCCGCGAGTCTACGCCGCGCCAGCGCACGAAGCGGATCGTGACCCGGTGTTGGCCGGCGCTGATCTCGGGAAAGATCCCCGCGTTGGCCGGCAGCAGGACGCGCACGAGGCTCGCCTGGTCCGAACGGTCGAAGCCATGCTGGAACAACCCGCCGGGGGCGATTTGCGCTCCGGCTTCGGTGGCCTCGCGCGTGAGCCAGAGCACTTCGGCCACGGCGTCGCAGATGGGCCTCAAGTGGTGGGTCCAGCCCTCGAGCTGCCGGCGGCGATCGATCGCGGGCAGGCGCAGCCAGTAGCCGTAGTCCGGCAGGTCGAATACGCAGGTGCCCCCCGGGATCCCACTGCGGTGGCGGATCGTGGACAGAAACTCGCTTTCTTTCAATGGGTTAACGAGTTGCGGCCCGGCTTCTACGAGCTGCTGCCTGAGCTCGTCGATGTCGTCGATGAGTGCCGTGAGCCGAGCGGGATCGACCGTGGGTTGACTACGGTAGCGCGCGAGCTGCTCGGAATGCCGCTCGAGCTCCTTGCTGACGTCCGTGCGGATGTCGCCGCGTCCCAGGATGGTGATGATCTCGAGCAGCGTGGAGACCGCGGCTCGCGAGCTGTATTCCGTCGGCTCGTCGAGGTGGAACAGCGTCTGCCGGTAGAGGAACTCGACCCGCAAGAACGTGCGCATTCGCTCGGTCAGGGGCTGCTCGAACGTGAGGAGCCCATGCTCGGCGGAAGGCGCCGTCAGCTCTGCGGCGGTGTTCATAGCTCGTATTCTGCGCGAGCGAGCTACGCACGGCAAACTCGAGTCTCAAGTGCGCTGCGCGGCGAGCTCGAGATAGCGGCCGTGGAATTGCGCGACTTGCCTGCGCGTCGTCTCGGGCGAGCCGCTGTTGTCGATGACGTCGTGCGCGGCTTTGAGACGCGTCGCGCGATCCGCCTGTGCGCGCAGCATCGCGAGTGCCTCCGCACGCGGGATCGCGTCGCGCCGCATGAGGCGCTCGAGCTGCGTCGCCTCGGGGCAATCCACGACGAGAATTCGATCGACGAGGTCCTTGAAGCTCGTTTCGACGAGCAGCGGCACGGCGACGAGGGCGTACGGAGTCGTGAGCTCCCCGAGCCGCGCCAGAGTGCGGGCCCGAATCAGCGGGTGCAGGATCGCTTCGAGCGTCAGACGCTTGGTCTCGTTCTCGAAGACGAGCGAGCGCAGCGCCGGCCGGTTGAGCTCACCCGAGGCGAGCAGCACGGACGGGCCGAACGCGGCGGTCACGGCGGCCAAGCCGGGCTCGCCGGGCGCGACGACCTCGCGCGCGACGATGTCGGTGTCGACGAGCGCGGCGCCGAGCTTGACGAACATCGCGCCGACGAGCGACTTGCCGCTCGCGATGCCGCCCGTGAGGCCCACGAGGAGCCGCGGCCCCAAGCTTGCGTCGTCCGCCATGTGCCGTTGTGGAGCTCGAGTCCCCGGAGCGTGGTTCAGCTGGTCTTACCGAAGCGGAAAGGCCCACGACTCGTAGATCTCCACGAGTCGCGGCCCCCACAGTAGGGTTATCCAGCCCGCCGCCGCAAGATAGGGCCCGAAGGGGATCGGCACCTGACTCGAGCGCCCGCGGAACACGATGAGGCCGATGCCGACGACGCTGCCGACCGCGGCCGAGAGCAGGATCACCACGGGCAGGAGCTGCCAACCGAGCCACGCGCCGATCGCCGCGAGCAGCTTGAAGTCGCCGTAGCCCATACCTTCCTTGCCCGTGACGAGCTTGAAAAGGTGGTAGACGCTCCAGAGCGCGAGGTAGCCGGCAGCGGCGCCGACCACGCTCGAATGTAGTGACGCAAAGAGGCCCGCGCCGCCGTCGAGTGCGTTGACGAGCAAGCCCGCCCAGAGCAGCGGCAGCGTCATGGAATCGGGCAGGAGCTGGCGGTCGAGATCGATGAGCGTCAGCGCGAGCAACGTCCACGTGAAACCGAGCGCGGCGACCGCCTGCGGCGTCGGCCCGAACGCGGCGGCGACCGTGATGGCGAGCACGGCCGCGAGCGCCTCGACGATGGGATAGCGCGGCGAGATCTTCGCGCCGCAGCTCGCGCACCGGCCCTTGAGCCAGACGAAGCCGAGCACGGGCACGTTGTGGTGCGCGCGGATAGGTGCGCGGCACGCGGGGCATGCGGAGCGTGGCCACCACAAGTCGAAACGGTCGCTCGTCGCGGCCACTTGGGGCGGCGGGGGCTCAGCCCTCGAATCCTCGCACTGCGCACGCCACGCGCGCTCGAGCATGATCGGAACGCGGTAGGCGACGACGTTGAGGAAGCTGCCGACGACGAGGCCGAGCACGGCCGCGACGATGAACAGCACGACGGGCCAGGCCTCGAAGATCTCCACGCGGTTAGCGCACTCCGCGGCGGCGCGTCAAACGACGGCGCCCATCTTGAAGATCGGCAGGTACATGGCGATGACGAGGCCGCCGACGAGCACGCCCAAGACGGCCATGATCAGAGGCTCGAGCAAGCTCGACATGCTGTCGACCGCGTTATCGACCTCTTCCTCGTAGAAATCGGCGACCTTGGACGACATCGCGTCGAGCGAGCCCGACTCCTCGCCGACGGCGATCATCTGGTTGACCATGTTCGGGAAGAGATCGGTGTTCTCCATGGCGCGCTGCAGGCGCTGGCCGGTCGCGACCTCGTCGCGCATGCGCAGCACGGCTCCTTCGTAGACGATGTTGCCGCAGGCGCCGGCGACGGAGTCGAGCGCCTCGACGAGCGGCACGCCCGCCGCGAACGTCGTGGCCAGCGTGCGCGCGTAGCGCGCGATCGACGACTTGTGCAGGATCGAGCCGATGATCGGCAGCTTGAGCATGGCGCGGTCGACGAAGTGCTGCACGCCGCGATTGCGCTTCTTGAAGTAGAGGAATGCCCAGACGCCGCCCACGAGGCCCGCGACCAGCAGCCAGCCCTTGCTCTGCACGAACTTCGAGATATCGATGACGAACCGGGTGAACGCCGGCAGGTCCGCGCCGAACCCCTGGAACAGCGACTCGAACTCCGGGATCACGAAAACCATGAGGATCACGGTCACGACGATCGCGACGACGACGACGGCCGCGGGATAGAACAAGGCCTTCTTGATCTTTTTCTTGATGGCCTCGGTCTTTTCCTTGTACGTGGCGATCTTGTCGAGCAACGTCTCGAGGGCGCCGGCTTGCTCACCGGCGGCCACGAGGCTCACGAACAGGTCGTCGAAGTGCAGTGGGTGCTTGGCCAGCGCGTCCGCGAGCGTCGTGCCGCCCTCGACGTCGCTCTTGATCGCGAGGATGAGCTTCTGCATGGCCGGGTTCTCGTGCCCCGCGCCGACGATGTCGAACGACTGCACGAGCGGGATGCCGGCGGTCATCATGGTGGCGAGCTGGCGCGAGAAAATCGCGATGTCGCCCGCCGTGACCTTGCCCTGCTTGCGAAACAGCATGCTCTGCTTGCGCACGCGCGTCGGGACGACGCCCTGGCGGCGCAGCTCGGCGCGAACGGCGGCTTCGGTCGTCGAGACGACCTTGCCTTTGACCTTCTTGCCCGTGCGATCCGTGCCTTCCCACGTGAAGGGGGCTTGGGTCGCGGTCGCGGTTGCGGTTGCCATGTGTCAGCGTCTCCAACTGGCCGGGGTACTCGCGACCGATCCCTCGGCCGCGAAACTCGCCTAATCCACTGTAACCCGGTTGATCTCTTCCAAACTTGTAAGGCCGTCCTTGACTTTCTTGAGCCCCGATTGCCGCAGGTCCGCGACGCCCTCGGCCTTGGCCTGGGCCGCGATCTGCATGGAGTTGCCGCCTTCCATGATGATGCGGCCGATGGTCTCCGAGCAGGGCATGACCTGGTAGATGCCGACGCGCCCTTTGTAGCCGGCCGTGCACTGGCTGCACCCCTTGGGGTGGTAGACCGTGAAACCGGCCTGGACGTCGGCTTTCGTGAAGCCTTCCTTGAGCAGCGCCTCGGTGGGGATCTCGATGGGCTCTTTGCAGTTGCTGCACAGCCGGCGCGCGAGCCGCTGGGCGATGATGAGGCTCACCGAGCTCGCGATGGCGTAGGGCTTGACGCCCATGTCGACGAGCCGCGTCAGGGTCTTCGGCGCGTCGTTCGTGTGCAGCGTCGAAAGCACGAGGTGGCCGGTTTGCGCGGCCTTGATCGCGATCTCGGCCGTCTCGAGGTCGCGGACCTCGCCGACCATGATGATATCGGGGTCTTGGCGCAGGAACGCGCGCAGCGCCGCCGCGAACGTGAGCCCGACCTTGGGGTTGACGTTGACCTGGTTGACCCCCGGCATGTTGATTTCGGCCGGGTCCTCGGCCGTCGAAATGTTGCGGTCGGCCGTGTTCAGGATGTTCAGGCCCGTGTAGAGCGAGACGGTCTTGCCGCTGCCCGTCGGGCCCGTCACGAGGATCATGCCGTAGGGCTTCGCGAGGTTCTCGAGGTAGATCTGCTTCTGATTCTCCTCGTAGCCGAGCGCGTCGATGCCGAGCTGCGCGGTCGAAGGGTCGAGCAACCGGCAGACGACCTTTTCGCCGTACAACGTGGGACACGTGTTGACGCGGAAGTCGATGGCGCGATTCTTCGACAGCTTGAGCTTGATACGGCCGTCCTGCGGAATCCGCCGCTCGGCGATGTCGAGCCGAGCCATGACCTTCAAACGTGCGGAAACCTTCATCGCGAGCGCCACGGGCGGGCGCGCGATCTCGGTCAGCACGCCGTCCTGGCGCAGGCGAATGCGGAAGTGTTTCTCGTAGGGCTCGAAATGGATGTCGGACGCGCCTTTCTTGATCGCGTCGACCATGACCTTGTTGACGAACCGGACGATCGGGGCGTCGTCGACGTCGGAGGTGGAGACATCGCCGGCGACTTCCTCCTCGCCGCCCGACACCTCGAGGTTCTCGAGGTCGAAGCCCTCTTCGTCGCCGAGGTTCGACATCGTCGTGTCCACGGCCTCGATGGCGCGCGCGACGCGGGCGTCGAGCTTGTCTTGCTCGACGACGATGGCTTCGATGCGCAGCGTCGTCTGGAACTTGATGTCGTCGAGCGCCTGGAGGTTGGTCGGGTCGCAGACGGCGATGAACAGGCGCTTGCCGCGCTGCAGGATCGGCAGGATTCGGTGCTTGGTCAGGAGCTTCTCGTCGACGAGCTTGACCACGTCGAGGTCGAGATCGACGGCATCGAGATCGAGCAGGGGCACGCCGAACTCGTGGGCGGCCGCGATGGCGATCTGCCGCGGATCGCCGAGGCGGTTGGCCACGAGGTGCGGCACGAGATTCGCGCTCTTGCCCTCGATGGCGTTGAGCGCGGCCATGAGGTCGGCCTCGGAGACGACGCCGTCCTGCACGAGTCGACGCGGCAGGCCCGTCAGGGGACCTTGGGTTGCGGTGACCGCCATGGATCTTGGGTTAAGTGTCTAGCCAACTTTGACAATAAGCTCCGTACTTTCACCGCTGGTAGCCGCGACTGTCAACGCTGAGGTTCCCCTTTTGTGACAGAGATTTGCGGCGCTTAAGCAGCGGGGTCAACGGCTTACAGCATGCACGGCTTTCGCGCCCAAGCCTGTGACGCCGCGCACGACGCCGGCTGCCCGCCGTGCCGCCGTCAGCGGCAGGCAGACGGTAGATAGCGCGCGTCGATCGTCGTGATCGTTTGCAGGGCCCGGCGCGCGCCGCCTGCGAAGCCCAGAGGCTCGAGCCCGGCGCCCGGCAGCGCATTGCCGCAGACCCAGACGACGTCGCGGCCCACGGTCTCGAACGGCGTCAGGGACAGCGTCCTGCCCGCGATTGCGGCGTCCGCCGCGTCGTCGTAGCGGATGTCGATGCGGCCGTCGGCGATGGCGACGGACGCGACATAATCGCCGAGCGAGCGGCCGGCATCGGCGGGCACTGCGGCCTCCGCGGCGTCGCGCGGCGGCACGCCGAAACGCTGGAACGACTCGGCGACTCGCGCTTGGATGGCCTCGGAGCGCACCAGCGTCGCGGCGACCTGGTCGCGGACGACGTGGGTGCGGTAGGCGGAGACGCCGACGGCCGCCACCAACGCCGTGACGGCCAGCGCGACGACGAGCTCGATGAGCGTGACGCCGCGGGAAGCGCGGTGCGACAGGAGCGATGTGGGCGCGGGCGTGCTCACACGATTCGATCCACGGTATCGAGGGCTTCCACCTCCAAGCGAGTGCGCCCTGCCGGGCGCACAAAGACAAAAGCCCCCCGTGTCGCCACGGGGGGCCCTTGGAGTCGTCATGCCGGCCGTAGGTGGCGCAGCATTCTGAGAGACTCAGCCTACTGAGGACGGCAGGCGGCCGGCAGATAGCGCACGAAGGCCGCAGCGGCCAGCGAGCCGCCAGCGCCGCCGCCCATGAGGGCCGTGGCACCCGCCGGCTGGTCGGCACCGCCACATTGCCAAGCAACCGAGCCATCCGGCGTCGTCCAGGGGGCGATGAACAGCGTCTGGCCGGCGATCGCCGCGTTGGCGTCGAAGCCGTACGTGACCTGGATCACGCCGTTGACGACGTCCACTTGCGTCACGTACTTACCGTTCGTGTCAGTCGCGAGCCCCGACATGCCGGCTTCCACGCGGCCCACTGGAGCGAGGCCGGTGTTCAGGAACGACTCGGCAATCGCGGCCTTCGCCGCGGCGGACAGGTTCAGGCCTTCCGAGACCTGCGCGCGGATCGTGTAATCCTGATACGCGGGAATCGCGATGGCGGCCAAGATACCGATGATGGCGACCACGATCATCAACTCGATGAGCGTGAAGCCCTTTTGCAGTTTCGTCATTTCAAAGCTCCTTCTGGCGGTTTCAAAAGATGTGCATTGTTCACAGGGTCGGACGCACACGCGTCTGGCGTGGACTCTGCAAGCGGTGTGCCAAGCGCCGACGCTATGTCAATTCGCGCGCCGCACAAGGGTTCGTTTGCGAGGCGCTGTCGGCGCGTTGCGACGCTTGGACATATTGCAGCCGCGAGGCCCTCGTGGACAGACGCATATCGGGCACAATCTGACGAAAATTGTCACCGCCTTTCGGCGATGGGCGACACACGCTCTGAAAGGGGAACCTACTCGATCCCGAGTTTCTTGATGCGATAACGCAGCGCGCGGAACGTCAGGCCGAGCAGCTTGGCCGCGGCGGTCTTGTTGTAGCGCGTTTGCTCGAGAGCCGCGACGATCGCGTCGCGCTCGATCTCTTCGAGCTGCGTGCCGAGCGGCGCGCCGCGGTCGGTCCGCGGCGCGGTTTCGTCGCGGTCTTCCTCGCGCAGCTGCAAGTCCGCGACGTCGATCTCCTTGCCGGAGCAGAGCGTCAGCGCCCGCTCGAGGATGTTCTCGAGCTCGCGCACGTTGCCCGGGAAGCGGTACGCGAGCAGCGCATCGCGTGCGTCGGGTGTCAAGTGCGGCGCCGGCACGCCTTGTTGACCGGCCAATCGCGTGAGCGCGTGGTGGGCGAGCATGAGCACGTCCTCGCCGCGCTCGCGCAGCGGCGGCACGTTGAGGCCGATGACGTTGATGCGATAGAAAAGGTCCTCGCGAAAGCTGCCTTCGGCCACGAGCTCGCCCAGGTTCTTGTGCGTGGCGCTCAAGATGCGGACGTCGACGGGCACCTCGTTGGCCTGGCCGACGGGCCGGATGGTTTTCTCCTGGATGACGCGCAGCAGTTTCACCTGCATGTGCAGCGGCAAGTCGGCCACCTCGTCGAGAAACAACGTGCCGCCTTCGGCCGTTTGGATGAGCCCGGTCTTGTCGGCGACGGCGCCCGTGAAGCTGCCCTTCTTGTGACCGAAGAACTCGCTCTCCATGAGCTCGGTCGGGATCGCGCCGCAGTTGATGGGCACGAACGGGCCCTCGCGCCGCGGGCCCGTGTCGTGAATCATGCGCGCGACGAGCTCCTTGCCCGTTCCCGACTCGCCCGAGATGTGCACGGGCGCCTGGCTCCGCGCCACCTTCGCGACCATGGCGCGCACGCGCTCGATCGGTGCGGACCGGCCCACGAGCGCGTCGGTCGCCGTGCCGCGCGGCACGGTCACACCCTTGAGCTTGAGCGCGGCCGTCACGAGCTTGCGCAGGTCGTTCAGATCGAGCGGCTTCGAGACGAAATCGAACGCCCCGAGCTTCAACGCCCTGACGGCCGCTTCGACGCTGCCGTGCGCTGTGATCACGGCCACGGGTGTGCCAGGCACTTCGCGCTGAATCCACTCGACGAGCTCGAGGCCGTCTCCGTCGGGCAGGCGCATGTCCGTGAGGCAGAGGTCGAAGGCTTGCTCGCCGAGCGCCTGCTTGGCGCTCGTCACGTCGAAGCAGGTGCGCGTGCCGATATCCATGCGCTCGAGCGTGATCGACAAGAGCTCGCAGATGTGGGGTTCATCGTCGACGACGAGGGCGATGGGCTTCATAAGGAGTCTTGGTCCGTCCGCCAGCGGCGCGGATCGGCAAACACGATGCGAAACGCGCTGCCGCCGCCGGGCCGTGGCTGGTAGCGTAACGCCGCGCCGTTGCGTTCGGCGCGCTCTCGCGAAATATAGAGGCCGAGCCCCGTGCCGCCGGGCTGGCTCGTGTAGAACGGTTCGAAGATCTGCTCGACTTTGTCGGGCTTGATGCCGGGGCCGCGGTCCGCGACCTCGAGATACGGGCGACCCGACGGTTCCAGGACGCCGCACGAGAGCTCGACGGCAATGGCTCCGGCCGCCGCGCTCGCGTATTTGACCGCGTTGTCGCAGAGGTTCCAGAGGATCTGGTGCAGGTGCGTCGGGTCCATGCGCACTTCGATGTCGGGAGTGCCCGCCACGAGGCCCACGGCGCCCTCGTCGAGCTCCAGTGTCTCGACGAACTCGCGCGTGAAGTCTTCGACCCAGGGAATGAGCTGGAGCCGCTCGGGATGCGTCGGTTCGCGGCGCGACAGCGCGAGCACGCTCTCGACGATCTGGCTCACGCGGCGCGCGTTGACGCGAATGATGTCCGTGAGGCGGCGCTCGGGATCGCCGATGCCCGGTGACTCCGCGAGCAATTGGCCCGCATGGCTCATGGCACCCAGCGGGTTGCGGATCTCGTGCGCGATACTGGCGCTCAACCGCCCGAGCGCGGCGAGCTTCGCTTGCTGCACGCGCTCGGCGATCAGCGACGTGTCCTCGAGGAAAATCACTACGCCGCGGTCGCGGCCGCTCGCGAGCGGCGCGAAATGTGGCTGGATCGTCGCGCCGTCGGGCCCCGTGAAAGCCATCTGGGTGCGGTCGACGTTGGCGCTGCCGCGCCAGCCCACGAGCCGGTTCGCGAGC
>DATFFV010000056.1:0-5123 GCA_035249885.1 Gammaproteobacteria bacterium
CGAGCCGCTCGACCAACACCGCAGTCGGCGCGTCCGGAGATGCGCCGACCGCGCGCTGCAACGCGTCGGCATAGCGCACGCGAACGGCACGTCGTGGCGCCGCGCCGTCTCCGGCCGCGCCGTCTCCGGCCGCAGCGGCGCCGAGCACTGCGTCGATGAGCTCGGCAACCTCGGTCATGAGGCGTTCGTCGTCGAAGCCGAGGCGATACCACTCGAGCAGCGTGAACTCGGGCTCGTGCCAGCGGCCGAGCTCGTCGTCGCGGAACACGCGGCAGAGCTGATAGATGTCGCCGCTTCCCGCAGCGAGCAGCCGTTTCATCGCGAGCTCGGGCGACGTCTGCAGGTACAGCGGCGCGGGTCCTAAACTGCGCGCGGCGGCCGTGACGCTCTCGATCGCCGGGTCGGTCGCGCCCGCGCGCGACAGCGCCGGCGTTTCGACTTCGAGCACGCCGCGCGCCGCGAAGAAGGTGCGAATCGCCGCGAGCATCGCGGCGCGTTGGCGCAGCGTGGCGAGCGACGCGGCGAGCGTGTAGCCCATGCGTCAGCGCGGCCCGAACGCGCCGAGCGCCTGCCCCATGCGCACGGACGCGCCGTCGCCCGTCGCGGGTGCGAAGCGAAACGCCGGTCCGCCGAGCAGCACCACGACCGTCGAGCCCATGTTGAAGCGGCCGATCTCGCTGCCTTGGGCCACGGCTCGCGGCGGGCTTTCGGGCCAGTTCTGAGGCCCACCGCTCGCGATCTCGCCGCGTGTGACCGTGCTGATGGAGGAGACGTTGAGTGCGCCGACGAGCACGACGGCCATGGGTCCCCGCTCGGTCTCGAACCAGCAGACGACGCGCTCGTTGCGGCAGAAAAGGCGGGGAATGGCGGCGGCAGTCGCACGGCTCACGCTGAAGCGCCGGCCGGGCAGGTAGCGCGTGCGCGTGAGGCGAGCGGCGAGCGGGGCGTGCACGCGATGATAGTTGTGCGGCGCCAAGTAGATCGTGAAATAGCTGCCGCCCTCGAGCGCTGCGACGGCCGGGCCGGTCTCGCCGAGCAGCTCGCCGAGCGAGTAGGAGAGTCCCTTCGCCTGGAAAAGGCGGTCGCCCGCGATGGCGCCGTGCTCCGTGAGCACGCCGTCGGCCGGCGAGACGACGACGCCCGCGCCGCTCGCGATCGGACGCGCACCGCTTTTCAGGGCGCGCGTGAAGAATTCATTGAACGTGCCGAAGCTATCGAGATCGCCGATGGCGGCTTCGGCGAGATCGACGCGATAGGCGCGCGCGAACCAACGCGTCAGGGGCCGTGCGAGCCAAGGCCGTCGCGACCGCGTCGCGCGATAAACCACGGCCGACAGCAGGTTCTTAGGTAGAAGGTGTTGCGACAGCCAAACCCAGCGCTTTCCGCTCATGCGTCGGGTGGCGGGCCGCCCGGCGTGCGCCGGCGAACAGCCAAGAAGTCGGCGGCGACGACCTTGGGATCGTGCGGGCCCGTCGTCACGGCGATCCACCGCGCTTCTCGGTCGAGCACGTAGATGGCCGAGTTGTGCACGACGGTGTAATCGTCGCCGCCGTGCTCGTGCCGCTCGACGGCTACGCCGAGCGCCGTGAGCAACGGCGTAAGCTCCGCATCCGCAGCCGTCACGCCTTCGAACTCGGGATCGAAGCCCTGCAAGTAGGCGCGAATGCGCTCGGGCGTATCGCGGTTGGGATCGACGCTCACGAACAGCACGCGCGGCACGAACCGTGGCGCGCGGCGCACGATCTCGGCGCGCGCCTCTGCGAGCATCGCGAGCGTCAGCGGGCAGACGTCGGGGCAATTCGTGAAGCCGAAGAACAGCAGCGTGAAATTTCCGCCGAGCTCGTGCAGCCTGACCTCGCCGCCGTCCGTCCCCACGAACCGCACGTCGGCGAGCACGCGCGGCTCGGGCAGCAGCGTCGCGACTTGCGGCGGCGCGCCGCGGTCCGGGCGCGGCAGCAAGAACATGGCTGCGACGAGCACCACCAAAGCGACGACGAGGACTCTGAGCATTCCGGCGAGCACGGTGCGATTATCGCATACGAAGGCGCGGGGTTATGATGCGCGCCCCATGACCCCGGCCGAGCTCGAACAACGCTTGCGTGCGGCGCGCGACTGCGACGCATGGCTTGCCGCCGTCGCGGCGTACTTCGACGCGCACGAGCTCGTCTTCGGCCACGGCACCGACAACGCGAGCGACGAGGCTTTTTGGCTGCTGCGGCATCTGCAAGGCTGGGCTGAAGTCGACGGCCGCGCACCGCCCCCTCTCGATCTCTTACCTCGCGCGCTCGCCGTCGCAGAAGAGCGCGTCGCGCGGCGCAAGCCGCTCGCTTATCTGCTTGGCGAAGCGTGGTTCGCGGGACTCAAGCTCGTCGTCGACGAGCGCGTTCTCGTGCCGCGCTCGCCGCTCGCCGAGGTCATCGAGCGCGGTTTCGCGCCGTGGTGCTCGCTTCGCGAGGGCGACCGCGTGCTCGACGTCGGCACGGGCAGCGGCTGCATCGCGATCGCCGTCGCCCACCATTGTCCCGAGGCGGTCGTCGATGCGACGGACGTGTCGCGCGACGCGCTTGCCGTGGCCGCGCACAACGTCGAGCTGCACGGCGTGACCGAGCGCGTGACGCTGCTCGAAGCCGATCTTTTCCCGGCCGGCGAGCGACGCTATCGAGTCATCGTCGCAAACCCGCCGTACGTGCCCGAGCTCGACGTAGCGGCGCTGCCGCCCGAGTACCGGCACGAGCCCACCGTGGGGCTCGCGAGCGGGCCGACCGGTTTCGATGCCGCCGAGCGCATCCTCGCGGGCGCGGCCGAACGACTCACGGCCGACGGCGTGCTGTTCCTCGAGGTCGGCGCGGGCGCAGACGCGTTCGCCGCGGCGCACGCGCGCCTGCCGCTCATCGCGATCGAGCTTACCCGCGGCGGCGATGGGGTGTTCGTCGTCACGGCCGCCGAGATCCGAGAATACCTCCGGGGTCCTTGAGCGCGCATCGGTGGCACAATGGCGCATGTTGAGCGCGGCGCTAGGCGCATAGTCGGGCAACGCAAATGGCAGGCGACACTTTCGGACGTTTGTTCACGGTGACGACCTTTGGCGAGAGCCACGGGCTCGCGATGGGCTGCGTCGTCGACGGCTGTCCGCCGGGTCTTGCGCTCAGCGAGGCCGACATTCAGCGCGATCTCGATCGGCGCGCACCGGGGCGGTCGCGCCACGTCACGCAGCGCAAGGAGCCCGACTTGGTCAAGATTCTCTCGGGCGTGTTCGAAGGTCGGACGACGGGCACGGCCATCGGCTTGCTCGTCGAGAACGTCGATCAAAAGAGCGGCGACTACACGAAGATCAAGGACACCTTCCGGCCGGGTCACGCCGACTACACGTATCAGCAGAAGTACGGCATTCGCGACTACCGCGGAGGCGGCCGCGCGTCGGCGCGTGAGACCGTCATGCGCGTGGCCGCGGGCGCCATCGCGCGCAAGTATCTCGCCGAGCAGCTCGGCCTGAGGATCCGCGGCTACCTCGCCGAGATCGGACCGTACAAGCTGCGCGCCGTCGATCTCGACCATGTCGACGACAATCCGTTCTTCTGCGCGGACCCCGAGCGGATCCGCGAGGTCGAAGTGTTCCTCGATCAGTTGCGCGCCGCCGGCGATTCGATCGGTGCGCGCATCAACGTGATCGCGTCCCAAGTCCCCGTCGGACTCGGCGAGCCCGTCTTCGACAAGCTCGACGGCGAGATCGCGAAGGCGCTCATGAGCATCAACGCCGTCCGCGGCGTCGAGTTCGGCGACGGTTTCGAGTGCGTTCGCCAACGCGGCAGCGAGCATCGTGACGAGCTCGCGCCCGACGGGTTCAAGAAAAACTCGTCGGGGGGCACGCTCGGTGGAATCTCCAGCGGGCAGGACATCCTCGTGAGCATCGCGCTCAAGCCCACTTCGAGCATTCAGGTGCCGGGTGCGACGGTCGACAAGGAAGGCCGTGCCGCCGAGATCGTCACGACGGGGCGGCACGACCCCTGCGTCGGACTGCGCGCGACGCCGATCGCCGAGGCGATGCTGGCGCTGACGCTCATGGACCACTATTTGCGCCACCGCGGCCAAAACGCCGATGTGCGTTCGGCGATGGCCGCGCTCGGAGCGCAGCCCAAATAGGCCCCTGGCGCGCCGTTCGGCTCGGCCTCAGGCGGTTGGCCCACAGCCCGGGCTGCAATGCGTGCGAGTCGGCGCGTATTATGGTAACTGACAGCCTGTGATGGCGGCCCTGAAGGCCGATTTCGAAAGTCGAACTAAAATCACAGTCCGCGAGGCCTGCAAATTGTTAAATTCCGCGGCGCACGACTCTCGGTGCCGCGGTTGACCGCGGCAGGGGCCGGTGGGCTTTGGTACATTTTACGTAAGGACGCTTTCGGTCGTGATCGTGCGCAGCGGCGCGGAGTCATCGATGCACGACCGAGTAGGTAGGGAGATTGCATGAGAGCACTGGCACGTTGGGGCATCACGCCGCTGCTGGCCGCTCCCGCGGGGGCATGGGCGCTGGGGCTCGGCGACATCGAGCTGCAGTCCGCCCTCAATCAGCCGTTCCGCGCCGAGATCGGTCTATCGGCTACGCCCGACGAGCTTGAGACCCTGCGTATCGCCGTCGCCGACAACGCTACTTTCCAACGCTACGGGCTCGACCGCCCGAGCTTTCTCAGCACCTTCGAGTTTCGCGTCGTCACGGCCCGAGACGGCCGCAGCATCATCGAGGTCTCGTCGCGCCAGGCGATCGCCGAGCCGTTCGTGGAGGTGTTGCTCGAGGCCACATGGCCGCGCGGCCGCTCCTTGAAGGTTTACACCGTTTTCCTCGACCCGCCGGTATTGCTGCCGGCGCCCGCGACACAGCCGGCGGTGACGCCGGCCGAGACGCGGACGTCGGGCGGTGCCGCGCCCGGCGGTCAGATCAATCGTCCGACGCCGGCTCCTGCGGTCGAACCGCCGGCTCCGGCTCCGGCCCCACCCGTCACCGCGCCCAACGTGTCGCGCGCGACGCCCACGGCGCCGCGCGCCCCGGTCAGCGAGGGCGGTGCGTACGGTCCCGTGCAACGCGGCGAGACACTCTCGGCGATCGCGGACCGCGTGCGAGCCGAGGGCGTCAC
>DATFFV010000057.1:0-7260 GCA_035249885.1 Gammaproteobacteria bacterium
AGGTCATCGAAGCCGGGCACCCGTCGCCCGACGGTGCGAGCCTCGCGGCCGGCGCGCGGCTGCTCGAGCTCGCGGCCACCCTAAGCGGGGACGAAACGCTGATATGTCTTATCTCGGGCGGTGGCTCGGCGCTGGCCTCGCAGCCGCTGCCGGTTCTCACGTTCGAGCAGAAGCGCGCGGCCGCGAATTTTCTGATCCGCCAAGGCGCCGACATCCGCGAGATCAACTGCGTTCGCAAGCATCTGTCGCTTCTCAAGGGCGGGCGGCTCGCCGTCGTCGCGCATCCGCATCCGGTCGCGACGTTCGTGATCTCCGACGTGCCCGGCGACGACGTCGGTGCGATCGCCTCGGGGCCGACCGTGCCCGATCCCACGACGCAAGCGGAAGCGCGCGCGATCCTCGCGAAGTACCGTTATCCCGAGCTCACCGAGCTCAAGCCCATTTTGAACGACGCGCGCTGGGAGACGCCGAAGCCCGGGGATACCGCGTTCGCCGGGGATTCCGTGCATCTCATCGCGACGGCCGCGACTGCGCTTGGCGCCGCGGCCAAACTTCTCGCGCAGCACGGCTACCGCGTCGTCCAGCTCGGCGATCATCTCGACGACGAGGCGCAGGCGCTCGGACGGGAGCATGCGCAGCTCGCTCTCGACTGGCGCAGGAGCGGCCAGCGCACGGCGATCCTCTCGGGCGGCGAGACGCGCGTGGTGCTGGGCGAAGGCGCCGGCCGCGGCGGGCGCAACACCGAGTACCTCGCCGCGCTGGCACTCGAGCTCGACGGCGCGGCCGGCATCTACGCGCTCGCGGCCGACACGGACGGCATCGACGGCCACGGCGATCACGCGGGCGGCATCGTCGTGCCCGAGATGCTCGCCCTTGGCGCAGCACGCGGTCTGTCGCTCGCCGCGCTACTGGCGCGCCACGACACTTACAGTTACCTTGACGCCTGCGGCCTGTTGCTGCGCACCGGGCCGACGCGCACCAACGTCAACGACTTCAGACTGATACTTTGCCAACCTTGAATCGCGCAACCGACTCGCTGATCCCCGACAACACGCGCGACGACGTTCGCCGCCGCACCAAGATCGTCGCCACGCTGGGGCCCGCAACCGACGACGCGAGCGTCATCGAGCAACTGATCCTCGCGGGCACCGATGCTTTTCGCATCAACTTCTCGCACGGCACCTCCGCCGATCAAGCGGCGCGCGTCGCGCGCGTGCGCCAAGTGTCCGACAAGGTCGGGCGTCATATCGGCATCATGGGCGACCTGCAGGGCCCGAAGATTCGCGTCGAGTCGTTCAAGGCCGGCGCCGTGCAGCTCGTCGAAGGACGCGAGTTCACGCTCGACGTCGCGATGGATCCTAACGCCGGCGATGAGCGCGCCGTTGGCTGTGCGTACCGCAACCTCACGAAGGACGTGGGGCCCGGCGACACGCTGCTGCTCGACGACGGCCTCATCGTGCTCGAGGTCGAGCGCGTCGACGGCACGCGCATCCACACGCTGGTTAGGCAGGGCGGCCGGCTCACGGACCACAAAGGCTTGAACAAGCAGGGCGGCGGCTTGTCGGCGCCCGCGCTCACGGACAAGGACCGGCGCGACATCCAATCGGCCGCGAAGCTCGGCCTCGATTTCATGTCCGTATCGTTTGCGCGCAACGCCGAGGATGTCGAGGAGGCGCGGTCGTTGCTGCGCGCGGCCGGCGGCCACGCGTACCTCGTCGCGAAGATCGAGCGTGCGGAAGCCGTCACGAACATCCGCGCGATCATCGACGCGAGCGACGTCATCATGGTGGCGCGCGGCGATCTCGCGGTCGAGGTCGGCTATGCATCGATGACGGGGCTGCAAAAGGGCCTGATTCGCCTCACGCGTGCGCGCAACAAGGTCTGTATTACGGCCACGCAGATGCTCGAATCGATGATCAACTCGCCGTCGCCGACGCGTGCCGAGGTGTCGGATGTGGCGAATGCGGTCATGGACGGCACGGATGCCGTCATGCTCTCGGCCGAGACGGCCGTCGGCAAATACCCCGTGCGCGCCGTGCGCACGATGGCTGAGCTTTGCGTCGGCGCCGAGAAGCACGAGACGTTCCGCCGCGCCGCGAACTACCGGCTCGAGGACGTGTTTTCCCAAGCTGATGAAGCCATCGCGATGGCCGTCATGTACGTCGCGAACCATCTCGACGTGAGTGCGATCATCGCGCTGACCGAATCCGGCTCCGTGACGCGGTGGATGTCGCGCGTGCGCACCGACATCCCCGTGTTCGCGTTCACGCGGCACGAGGGCACGCGGCGGCGCGTGAGCCTATATCGCGGCGTGTATGCAGTCGCGTTCGACGAAGGGCACGCGGATCCGGTGACGACCCAGCAGCTCGTGTTCGACGTGCTGCTGAAAATGGACGCCGTGAGCCCGGGCGATCGCGTGTTGCTCACGATGGGCCAACAGGGCGTCACCGGTGGCACGAACTCGATGCAGATCCTGACCGTGCCGGGGTCCCCGGCAGCGAGTGCCTGAGCGCGTTCGCAAGGCCCTCGTGCTGCCGGGCGCGGGCGCTCGCGGCGCGTACCAAGTCGGCGTGCTCAAGGCCGTCGCGGGGCTGCTGCCCGAGAAGGCGCCCAATCCGTTCAGCGTCATCTGCGGCACTTCGGCCGGGGCCATCAACGCCGCCGTGCTCGCGGGCCGCGCGGCGCATTTCGAGCGTGCGATCGCCGAGATGGAGCAGGTCTGGGGCAGCTTCTCCGCGAGCCAGGTCTACCGCACCGACAACTGGACGATGCTCAAGACGAGTGCGCATTGGCTAACGGCCGCGATCTTCGGCGGCCTCGGCGTGCGCAATCCAGCGGCGCTGCTCGACAACACGCCGCTCAAGCGGCTGCTCGAGGCCAACGTGCGCTTCGACGGTATCCGGCGCGCGATCGAGCAGGGCCACCTCGACGCCATCGCCGTGACGGCGTCGGCGTATGCCACGGCGCGCTCGGTGACGTGGTTCCAGGGACGCCCCGAGCTCGCGCCGTGGACGCGCGTGCGCCGCATCGGGCGCGTCACGAAGCTCACCGTCGATCACCTCATGGCAAGCTCGGCCGTGCCGTTCGTCTTCCCGCCGGTACGTATCGGCAGCGAGTACTACGGCGACGGCTCGATGCGGCACCGCGCGCCGTTGTCGCCGGCAATCCATCTCGGCGCCGACCGCATGCTCGTGGTCGGCGTGCGCGACGAGCGCCCCGACGCCGAGGCGCCGCCGGGCTACGAGCCCGAGGCGCCGACGTTCGCGCACTTGGGCGGCTACATGCTCGACACCTTATTTATGGACGGCCTCTACACCGATCTCGAGCGGTTGTCGCGCACCAATCGCATCCTCGAGCACCTCGGCGCCCGGAAGCTCGACGGGCCGCTCGCCGACTTGCGCGCGCTGCATACGCTCGTCATCGTGCCGCGCCAGGACTTGCGGTCCGTGGCCGCGGAGTTCGTAAGCGAGCTGCCCCACGCCGTGCGCATCCTGCTGCGCGGCTTGGGCGCCCGCGCCCGGAGCGGCATGCAGCTCGTGAGCTATCTGCTGTTCGAATCGGGCTTCACGCGCGCGCTCATCGACATGGGCTACCGCGACGCGATGGCGATGGAGGACGAGCTGCGCGCGTTCATGTTCGATCAGCCCATGGACACGCTGTACGCGCCCGCGCATTTGAAGCTCGAGCTCGACCGCTAGCGTAAACGCGCCCCGTCCCGGTCGGCGGGTTGTCATCAGTCCGGGGATTTCGGCGCCTACCGGACTTCGTGGTGGTGCGTGCGGATCGTGCCGTGCTTCTCCGCGAGCCGCTTCGCGACGGCCTCGGCCACATAGACCGAGCGGTGCATGCCGCCCGTGCAGCCGATCGCGACCGTGAGATAAGAGCGCTGGAAATCCTGGTAGCGCGGAATCCATTCGGCGAGGAACGCTGCGATGTCGTCGACCATGCGCTGCACCATGGGCGCCGCGTCGAGGAACGCTTTGACGCGCTCGTCTTTGCCCGACAGCGGCCGTAACTGCGGCTCCCAGTAGGGATTCGGCAAGCAGCGCACGTCGAAAACGAAATCGGCGTTGGCCGGTAGGCCGTGCTTGTAGCCGAAGGACTCGATGAGGATCGAGACGGCCCCCGGCGTGCGCGGCGCGACGCGCTCGCGGATCTGCTCGCGCAGCGCGTAGACCGTCATCCGCGTCGTGTCGATGACGAGCTCGGCCGTGTTGATGACGGGCGCGAGCAGCTCGCGTTCTTTCGCGATGGCCTCTTCGAGACTCGTCTTGTCGTCCGTCAGCGGGTGCTTGCGGCGCGTCTCGCTGAAACGCGACAGCAGCACCTTGGTGTCGGTCTGGAGGAAGATGATCTCGCACGACAGGCCGTCGGCGCGCAGCTTCTGCACGAGCGCCGGGACCTCGGCGAGGTCGCTCGGGCGGCTGCGCGCATCGAGGCCGATGCCGACGTTCTCGTAGGCCGGGTCCTGGCGCGGCACGATCTCGGCCACGAACGACTTGAGCAGCGGCACCGGGATGTTGTCGATGCAGTAGAACCCCAAGTCCTCGAGCACGTGCAGGGCCACGCTCTTGCCCGAGCCCGAGACGCCGCTGATGATCACGAGCCGCAAGCGATCGCTCCACGCCGAACCCCACGCTCAACGATAACGCGCCACCTCCTTGGCGTGGTGGTCCGTGAGCTTCTCTTTATGTTTCTTGACCTGACGATCGAGCTTGTCGACGAGGATGTCGATGGCCGCGTACATGTTTGGTTCTATTTGCTCCGCGTGGATCGTGCCGCCGCCGACATGAATCGTGGCTTCGGCTTTGTGCTCGAGTTTTTCCACCGTGAGCACGCAGTGAATGTCGGTCATGTGGTCGAAATGGCGCTCGATCTTGGCGAGCTTGGTGCCGACGTAGTTGCGCAGGGATTCCGTGATCTCGATGTGATGCCCCGTGACGCTCAGATGCATGGTGGCACTCCTTCCGTTGGTGTTTATGTAGACCTGCTCTTCTTACGATCGCTGGACGACGGGATCTTCATCGCCTCGCGATACTTGGCGACCGTGCGGCGCGCAACTTTGACGCCGCCTTCGGACAACATGTCGGCAATCTGGCTGTCGGATAGCGGTTTCGCGGGATCCTCGGCGCTCACGAGCTTGCGGATTTTGGCGCGCACGGCCGTCGAGGACTGATCTCTCTCGTTGCCGGCCACGTGGCTCGAGAAGAAGTAGCGAAACTCGAACACGCCGCGCGGCGTGTGCATGTACTTGTTGGTAGTGACGCGCGAGACCGTCGATTCGTGCATCTCGATGGTCTCGGCCACGTCGCGCAGCACCATGGGCCGCATGTGCTCGTCGCCGTGCTCGAGGAACTCGGTCTGCCGCTGCACGATCGTGAGCGCCACCTTGAGCAGCGTCTCGTTGCGGATTTCCAGGCTGCGAATCAACCAGCGCGCCTCTTGGAGCTGGGCCTTGAGAGCATCATACTCCTCGCCGCGCCCCAGCGAGCCCGCGTACAGCTGATTGACCTTGAGCTGCGGCGACATCGAGTTGTTGAGCTCGACGACCCATTGTCCTTCGTGCCTGCGCACGAACACGTCGGGCACGACGTACTCGGGCGGAGCGGCGAACACGTTGGCGCCGGGGCGCGGTTGACAGGCGCGTACGAGCGCGACGGCCACCTCGATCTCGCCTTCCGAAGCACGCAGCAACCGCTTCAGTGCCCCGTATTGATGTTCGGCGACGAGTGCCAAGTGCTCGGTCGCGATGCGCTTCGCGAGCGCGAGACCGAGCGTGTCGGGCAAGAGCTGGTTGAGCTGGAGCAGCACGCATTCGCTGACCGAACGCGCGGCAACGCCGACGGGATCGAATTGCTGCACGAGCTCGACGAGCACGCGCTCGACCTCCTCGACGGGGACGATGAGGTCGGGCGCGAGCGTGGCGCAGATCGTCGCGAGGTCGTCGGTGAGATAACCGTCGTCGTTGACCGCGTCGATGACGGCTTGGCCGATCGCCGTCGTGCGCGGGTCGAGATTTTCGAGCTCGAGCTGCCAGAACAAGTGATCGCGCAGCGTTTCCTCGGAACGGTCCGCGTACTCGATCGTCGAGCGCGGATCGTTGTTCTTCGGAGCCTCGGAAGGCCCAGTCTTCGGCGTATCTTCCCACGTGGTCTCGGCCGCGACGGCCACCTCGGGCTCGGGCTCCGACCCCGCCTCGCCGTAATCGTCCTCGCGATCGTCGGAATCGGGAGCGGCCGGCGCCTCGGCGGCCCCGTCCTCGGCGGCCGTCTCGGGCTCCTCGACCTCGAGCATGAGGTTTTCGTCGAGCGCCGTTTGGATCTGGGTCTGCAACTCCATGATCGGCAGCTGCAACAGGCGGATCGCCTGCTGGAGCTGCGGCGTCATCGTCAGCTGCTGCGACAGCTTGAGTTGCAAGGACGGTTTCAGCATGAAGCCAGTCTAACCGGAACTCTCAGAGGGAGAATCCTTCTCCTAAGTAGACTTCCCGTACGCTCTTATTCGACAGAATCTCGTCCGGCGAGCCCGACGCCATCACAGAGCCATTGTTGAGGATATACGCGCGGCTGCAGATTCCCAGTGTCTCTCGCACATTATGATCCGTGATGAGCACACCGATGTCGCGGTGACTCAAATGACGGATGATCCGCTGGATATCGAGCACCGAGATAGGGTCGACGCCCGCGAACGGCTCGTCGAGCAGCACGAATTTGGGTTCCACGGCGAGGGCCCGCGCAATCTCGACGCGGCGTCGCTCGCCGCCCGAGAGGCTCACGCCGAGCGTGTCGCGGACGTGGCCGATGTGCAGCTCCTCGAGCAGCTCGTCGAGCTTCGTCTGCCGAGCGGCGCGGTCGAGATCGCGGCGCGTCTCTAAGATCGCGCGGATGTTGTCGGCAACACTGAGCTTGCGAAACACCGATGCTTCCTGCGGCAAATAGCCTAACCCGAGCTTGGCGCGCCGATGCACGGGCAACTTCGTGACGTCGCGGCCGGCCAGATGGATGCGGCCGCGATCGCAACGCACGAGCCCTACGATCATGTAGAACGCCGTGGTCTTGCCGACGCCGTTCGGACCGAGCAAGCCCACGACCTCGCCGCTCTCGATCGTCAAGGTCAGATCCTTGACGACCTGGCGCATTCTGTAGCGCTTGGCGACACCGAGCGCCTCGAGCCTGCTCATCGGGGGCCGTCGGCGGCGTCGGGTCGTTCGTCGGGATCGCGCACGAGCACGCGGAACTTATCGGCGCAGTCATCCGAGTC
>DATFFV010000058.1:0-3001 GCA_035249885.1 Gammaproteobacteria bacterium
CTGCGACGCCCGCGGCCCAGATGACCGTGGCGCTCGCGATGCGCTCGCTGCCGAGCCACACGCCGCCCGCATCGCAGCCAGTGACGGCCGCGCCCACGCGCACCTCGACGCCGAGCTTCTCGAGCGCGCGTTGCGCGTACACCGATTGCCGTGCGGCGAACGTCGCGAGCACACGCGGCCCCGCTTCCACGAGCATGACCTTGGCGCTGCGCGGATCGATGCGGCGAAAATCGGCGGCCAGCGTGAAACGCGCGAGCTCCGCGATCGTGCCCGCGAGCTCGACTCCGGTCGGGCCGGCCCCGACGATCACGAAGCGCAGCAGCAGGGCCCGTTTGTCCGCGTCGTTCTCCATCTCCGCGGCCTCGAACGCGTGCAGGACGCGGCGGCGAATCGCCGTGGCATCGTCGATCGACTTGAGGCCCGGCGCGAACGGCCGCCAATCGTCGTGCCCGAAATAGGAGTGCGTCGAGCCCGTGGCGACGACGAGATGGTCGAACGGCAGCTCGGCTTCGCCCACCAGCACCACGCGTTTCGCGCGGTCCACGCCCGTGACCTCGCCGAGCAGCACGGTCGCGTTGCGCTGGCGGCGCAGGATGGAGCGGATCGGCCAGGCGACGTCGGACGGCGGCAAGCCGGCCGTCGCGACCTGATACAGCAGCGGCTGGAACAGGTGGTAGTTGTGCCGGTCGACGATCGTGACGTCGGCCGGGGCTCGTGCGAGCGCCTGGGCCGCGAACAGGCCGCCGAAGCCGGCGCCGACGATGACGATGCGCGGCCGCGACACGGTGGTGGCGCGCGCGGGCGTCAACCGTGCAGGGCGGCGTCGGGATCGCCGCCGAGCTTGCGTAGCGCGTCGTCGTAGACGGGGATCCGGGGCGCCGTGCGCGCCTTCTCCAATAGCGCGCGGATGGGCGGATGCGCCTCCAGCGTTTCCGCATAGGCCGCGAGCCCCTGCGGCAGCTCGACGCCGTAGGTGCGAAAGCGCGTCAGCACCGGAAAGTACATCGCATCGGCGATGGAGAAGCCGCCGAACAAGAACGGTCCGCCGGATCGCTCGAGCTTTTCGCCCCAGAGCTCGAACACGCGGTCGATGTCCGCACGTGCTGCCGCGCTCGGCTCGAAATTCGGCACGCGGCCGAGCCAGTGACACGACATCTCGCCGCGCAGGTTCGTGAAGCCGCTGACCATCTCGGAGCAGATGGCGCGCGCCTCGGCACGGCGCAGCGCGTCGTCGGGCCAGAGCCGCGCCGCGGGGTGCGTGTCGGCGACGTACTCGCAGATTGCAAGCGATTCGTGGATCGGCGTGCCGTCGACGCGCAGCACGGGGAACAGCCCGCGCACGCTTCCCATGGCGCGACGCTGCGCGAGCGACGTGGTCTCGCCCGCGCGCTGCATGTGCGGCAGCTCGACGGTCTCCGTTTCGAACTCGACACCCGCATGCGTGAGCGCGAGCCATGGGCGCATCGACCACGAGGAGTACCGCAGGCTCAGAACGGTCAACGTGAGTTTGCTCATGCGCCAACGATGGCTGGCGTCGATGTCGCCGTCAATCGTGGTCACCGGGCGCCGGGCAATTGCTGGCGAGTAGTACCCACACACACGACTGCGCGAACGTCGAGCGTTAGGCATCCGAGGCATCGCACGCAGCTGAAAATCTCCGGACAGTAGTGCTCACATGAGGGATTTTGCACCGCGACCGGGCCGAATCCTCCGCCGAGGGATTCGTCGTGGCCCGCTCACGCGGCTCGATAGAGCGTCCAGACCCCGATCGCGATGAAGCCGACGCCGGCGGCATAAGACAGGTGCTTGGGATTGACGAACTGCGTGACGGCGGCGCCGGCGGCCACGCCGATCGCCGACGTCACCACGAGCGCGGCCGACGCCGCGATGAAGACCGTCCACAGGCTCGCCGCGCCCTTCGAGGCGAACAACACGGTGGCGAGCTGAGTCTTGTCGCCGAGCTCCGCGAGGAACACGGTCCCGAACACGGTCGCGAAGATTTTCCAGTCCATGGTGGCTACCCTTGCTCCAGCAACGAACGCAAATCGGCAACGGCCGAGTGCGCACGCGACAGGTACGACGCGAGCACGAGCGAGTGATTCGGGAACATGCCGAAGCCCTGGCCGTTCAAGATCATCGGGCTGTGGATCGGCGCCAGACCCTGTTCGAGCTCGCGGATGATCTGGCGCAAGCTCACGACGGCGTTCTTGTCCTCGAGCGTGCGCTCGAAGTCGAACTGCGCGGCACGCAAGAACAAGAGCAGCGCCCAGGCCGTGCCGCGCGCCTCGTAGAACACTTCGTCGATATCGAGCCACGGCGTTTTTACGGTGACGTCGGCCGGCGCGCCGCGCGCGGCTTCTCCGGCAGGCGCGCCGCCCAAGTCCGTGTTGACACGCACCTGGCCGACGCTCGCCGACAGTCGCTGGGACAAGCTCCCCAAGCGCAGCTCGACGACTTCGAGCCATATGCGCAGGTTGTCGGCGCGCGCGAAGAACTGCGCATCCGATGGGTCGGCGTCGGTCAGGCGGCTTTCGAAGCTGCGCAATGCCTCTGCGGCTTCGGCGTAGCGCGTTTCGGCGGGTGGGAACAGCCACGAAAGGTTGTCGGTGTTGAGCGCGGGCTCGGCGGCCGCAAGGTCCACGTCCTCGATCGACTGCGACTGGGAGCGGCTGTAGTTGTTGCGCAGCGCGCGCGCGAGATCGCGTGCCTGCACGAGCACACCGAACTCGAAGCTCGGCATGTTGTCGAGCCAGAGCCCGGGCGGCAGGACGTCGTTGCTGAGATAGCCGCCGGGTTTCTCGAGCAGCCAGTCGATGACCTCGATGAGCGTGTGGACCGTCGAGTAGCCGACGACGGTGCGCTCGCCGCTCGGCGTTTCGGCGACGACCCAAAGCACCGCCGGCTCTCGGGACCAGTAGAAGCTCACGCCCCAAGCAAGCGCGACGATCACGGCCGCGCCCGCGAGCCACGGCCAGAGCCGGCGGCGTGGCCGCGGCGGCTC
>DATFFV010000059.1:0-10239 GCA_035249885.1 Gammaproteobacteria bacterium
AGGCGGAGCGCTTGCGGTGGCTCCTGCGGCGCTCTCGATGACGGCGAGCACGGCGCCGACTTCGACGGTGGTGCCGACCGGCACGCGGATCTCGGTGATGACACCGGCCATCGGCGCCGGTATCTCCATCGACACCTTGTCGGTCTCGATGTCGAGGATGATCTCGTCAGCGGCGACGGTGTCGCCGGCCTTCTTGTGCCAATTGGCGACGGTGCCCTCGGTGACGGTCTCGCCGAGTTGCGGCATCAGTACGTTCATCGAGGCCTCTCCCTAGGCTAGTCCACGAGTTGGCGGACACCGGCGACGATGCGCTCGGGCGACGGCAACTGCGCGTCTTCGAGGTTATTGGCCGCGGCGAGCGGCACGTGCGGCGTCGTGATGCGCACGATGGGCCCGTCGAGATCCCAAAACAGCTCCTCGGCCACGATCGAGGACACTTCGGCGCCCCAGCCGCAGAGCCGCGGGTTTTCCTCGACCGTGACGAGCCGGCCGGTCTTCGCGACCTCGCGCAAGATCGTCTGCGTGTCGAGCGGCACGAGCGAGCGCAGGTCGACGACGTTGGCGCTGATGCCGTGCTGCTCCTGCAAGATCTCGGCCGCCTTGAGCGCGCGCGGCACCATGAGGGCGAGCGCGACAATCGTGACGTCCGAGCCTTCGCGCACGACGTTGGCCTTGCCTAGCTCGATGAAGTGCTCGCCGTCGGGCACTTCGCCCTTCGCGGCATAGAGCGACTTCTGCTCGAAGAACAGCACGGGATCGTCGTCGCGGATGGCCGCGGCGAGCATGCCTTTGACGTCGCCGGGGAATGCAGGCGCGACGATCTTGAGACCGGGGATCATCATCCCCCAGTTCTCGACGCTCTGAGAGTGCTGTGCGCCGAAGCGCGAGCCGCCGCCGTTCGCGGAACGGATGACGAGCGGGATCGTGACCTGGCCATCGGTCATGTAGCGCGTCTTTGCGATCTGGTTGGCGACGATGTCCCAGGTGACCGCGAAAAAATCTGAAAACATGAGGTCCACGACGGGGCGTAGTCCGGTCATCGCGGCGCCCATGGCCGCGCCGACGATTGCTTGCTCCGAGATCGGTGTGTCCTTGACGCGTTTCGGCCCGAACTCGTCGAGCAGGCCGACCGTGGCCTTGAACACGCCGCCGGCCGCGGCGACGTCCTCGCCGAGCAGCACGACGTTCGGGTCACGCCGCATCTCTTGCGCGATGCCGGCCGCAACCGCGTCACGATAGGTTAGTTGCGCCATGCGGAGCCTCCGTTCGACCACACGTCCTTGTCGGCAAGCTCGAGCGGCGGCGGCGGCGCGTTGCGCGCTTCCTCCGTGGCCTTGTCGATCGCGGCGTTCGTTTCCGCTTCGATCTTCTCGATCTCGCCGGCCGCGATACCGGCCTCGAGCAGGCGCGACTTGTAGCGGGGCAACGGGTCCTTGGCGAGCCAGGCCTTCACTTCCTCGTCGGGCCGATATTTGCCGGGGTCGGCGCGCGAATGACCGCCGTGGCGGTAGGTCTCGGCCTCGATGAGGCTCGGGCCGCCGCCCTTGCGCGCGAGCTCGAGCGCGCGCAGCGCGGTGCGGTACACGACGTCGACGTCGTTGCCGTCGATGAGCACGGGCTCGAGGCCATACGCGCTCGCGCGGTCGGCCGCGGGGTGCTCGACGGCTGTCACGTCGTAAATCGACGTGTACTCCATATATAGATTGTTCTCGCAGACGAACACGACGGGCAGCTTCCAGATCACAGCGAAATTGAGCGCCTCGTGGAACGCGCCGATATTCGTGGTGCCGTCGCCGAAGAAGCAGACGGCCACTTGATCGGTGCCGCGGTACTGCGCGGACCACGCTGCACCGTTTGCGATCGTCATGTGCGCGCCGATGATGGCGTAGGAACCCATCATGTGGTGCTTGACGCTCGTCAAGTGCATCGAGCCGCCCTTGCCGCGCATGAGCCCCGCCGAGTTGCCCATGAGCTCGGCCAAGATCTCCGTCATGCCGACGCCGCGCACGAGCGTGTGGTTGTGGCCGCGATAGGTGCAGAACGTGTAGTCGTCGGAATGCATCGCGAGGCCGAATCCGGCGGCCACGGCTTCCTGGCCGAGCGCCAAATGGCTCGTGCCCTTGATGAGGTTCTGCATGAACAGGTCGTAGGCGCGCTTCTCGAGCACGCGGCACTCGAGCATCGTCCGGTAGAGCCTGAGGCGAGTCTCGATGCTGATCGCGAGCTGCGGGCTCCGGGCAGCAAAGCCAGGAGCCATCGTCTGTGATTCCACTGCGTGATTGCCCTTATTTAATGAGCCGCTAAGCCTAGCAAGATGGCCGCGGCTCGGCCAGACTCTCCTTAACTATAAAGACCAACGCGGGCGGGGGAGACGCATGGTTCAACAAGTGCGCATTCGAGCGGCGTTGCTCGCAGGGTTGTTTTGCACAATCGTCGGCTGCGGCGGCTCGGACGCACCCCGCGACGCTGCCGCCGAGCCGACGCTCTACGTCATCAAATTTCCGCATGTCGTGGCGACCAGCACGCCCAAGGGGCAGATGGCGCAGCGTTTCAAAGAGCTCGCCGAGGAGCGTTTTGCGGGGCGCGTGCGCGTCGAGATTTATCCCTCGGGGCAGCTCATGGAAGACACCGAGTCGATCGAGGCGCTCGCGTTCGGCGAGGTGCAGATGATCGCGACGTCGGTGTCGCTCTACGACCGGCTCACGCAGAAATTCCAAGTGTTCGACTTGCCGTTTCTATTTTCGGATCTTGAGGCCGTCGAGCGTTTCCAGAAGAGCCCCGAGGGCCGCGCGCTGCTCACGACGCTCACGGATCGCGGCATCCTGGGACTGCAGTTCTGGCACAACGGCATGAAGCAGTTCTCGGGGCCGCGCCCGCTCATCGAGCCCAACGACGCGCGCGGCCTCAAGTTCCGCGTCATGGAGTCGGACATCCTGCAAGCCGAGATCGAGGCGATCGGCGGCAGCCCACAGAAGATGGCGTTCGGCGAGGTCTTTCAGGCGCTGCAAACGGGCACCGTCGACGCGCAGGAGAACACCTGGTCGAACATCTACTCGGCGAAGTTCCACGAAGTGCAGCCGTACATGACCGAGAGCAACCACGGCTACATCGGCTACTACGTCGCCGTGAACGCCGCGTTCTGGCGCTCGTTACCCGACGATCTGCGCTTAGGGTTAGAGGAGACGCTCGCGGAAGTCACGGAGTGGGGCAACGCGCGCTCGGAAGCCATCAACCGCGAAGACAAGCAACGCATCGTCGACTCGGGCCGATCGCAGATCACGGTGCTCACGCCCGAGCAGCAAGTGGCGTGGCAAGCGGCGATGCGTCCCGTCTGGGACGAGTTCGGCGACCGCATCGGGCGCGAGCTCGTCGACGCCGCATTGGCGGCGGCGCAGTAACCCGCGTAACGCATGTCGCCGTCGCTCGGGCAGCGACTGCTCCGCGCAGCGGATCGTCTCGAAGAGGCGTTCATGATCGTCGCGCTGACGTTCATGACGCTGCTCACGTTCGTGCAGGTCGTGCTGCGCTACGTGTTCGAGACGAGCCTCGTGTGGTCGCTCGAAGCGACGACCTATTCGTTCGCGTGGCTCGTGCTCGTCGGCATGTCGTACGGCGTGCGCACCAACGCGCACATCGCCGTGGATCTCCTCACGAGCCGGCTACCCCCGCGCGCCGGGCGTCTCGTCGCGGTGCTGGCGCTCTGCTGCGGGCTCGCCTACTGCGCGCTCATGATCTACGGCAGCGGCCAGTTCCTCGACCGGCTCATGACGCTCGGAACCGATGCGCGCGACATCCCGCTGCCGCGTTGGCTGCTCACGGGCATCATGCCGATCGCATTCCTGTTGCTCGCGCTGAGACTCGTACAGGCTGCGCGGCCGCTGTTCGCCACGCGCGACTCCTCGAGCGCCGCCGCGCCATGACGGCGTTATTCTTGCTCGGCGCGTTGTTCGCCTTCCTGCTCCTGCGCGTGCCGATCGCCGTGGCGCTCGGGCTCTCGAGCATCGTGACGCTGCTCTTGTTCGCGGAGCAGTCGCTCGTGTCGCTCGCGCAGCGGTTCTTCAGCGCGCTCCAGGTGTATCCGCTGCTCGCAATTCCGTTCTTCATCCTCGCCGGCTCGTTCATGACGACGGGTGGTGTCGCGAAGCGCATGATCGCGTTCGCCAACGCGCTCGTCGGCCACTTTCGCGGCGGCCTCGCGATGGCGGCCTTGCTCGCGTGCGCGCTGTTCGCGGCCGTGTCGGGCTCCTCGCCGGCCACGGTCGTGGCCGTCGGCTCGATCATGATCGGCGGCATGGCGCGCTCGGGCTACACGCGCGAGTTCGCGGCCGGCATCATCTGCAACGCCGGCACGCTCGGCATCCTGATTCCGCCGTCGATCGTCATGGTCGTCTACGGCGCCGTCACGGAAACCTCGATCGGCGACCTGTTCATCGCCGGCATCGTGCCCGGGATCCTGCTCACGGCGATGCTCATGGCGGCCGTCGCGGTGCTCGCGCGCAAGCACGATTTCCCTCGCCAGCCCCGCGCGGATTGGCGCACCGTGCTCAAATGCGGGCGCGACGCGATCTGGGGCCTGCTGCTCGTCGTCATCATTCTCGGCGGCATCTACAGTGGCGTGTTCACGCCGACCGAGGCCGCCGCGGTGTCGGCCGTCTACGCGTTCGTGGTCGCGGTGTTCGTCTATGGCGACCTCGGGCTGCGCGAGGTCCCGCGCGTGATCGCCGAGGCCGCCAAGGTCACGGCGATGCTCATGTTCATCATCGCGAATGCCTACCTCTTCGCGTTCGTGTTGACGACCGAGCAAGTGCCGCAGACGATGTCCCGGTGGATTACCGATCTCGGCCTGCCGCCGTGGGGGTTTCTGCTCGCGCTCAACGTGCTGTTGCTCGCGGCCGGCAGCTTCATGGAGGCGACGTCCGTGATCCTGATCTTCGCGCCGATCATGTTTCCGATCGCCGTTGCGCTCGGCATCCATCCCGTGCATCTCGGCATCATCATGACTCTGAACATGGAGATCGGCATGATCACGCCGCCGGTAGGCCTCAATCTCTTCGTGACCTCGGGCGTAGCGGAGCTGCCCGTGACGCGCGTGATTCGCGCGGCCGTGCCGTGGCTGCTCGTGCTGCTCGCGGCGCTCGCGATCGTGACCTACGTGCCGTGGCTGTCGCTCGTGCTGCCGCGGGCGCTCGGCTAGAGCAGCGTCGGACGGCATTCGTCCCGATCTTGGGACGCGCCGCCGCGACCGCGGGACGGTCGGTCGTTCGCAGGAAGCGCCAGGATCGCCCGAAATACCATGGGAACAACGAGTTAGGTACCATCGGCGGCCTGGCACGTTCATTGCTCCACTGGCAAGCATATGGATATCCCACGTCCCGAGAACAAACGTCGTAAACGCATCAAGCAGCTCATCTGGGGCAGCGTCACTGCCGTCGTGCTCGTCGCGATCACGGTCGGCCTCGCCCAGCTCGAGCCGGCCGCGCCCTCGGTGGAGCGCGACACGCTGTGGATTCAGCCGGTGACACAAGGCGAAATGCTGCGCCAAGTGCGCGGGCCCGGCACGCTCAAGGCGCGCGACATCCGCTGGATCAGCGCGCGGTCGGCGGGCCGCGTCGAGCGCATCGTCTTGCGCCCCGGCGCCGCCGTCGAGCCCGACACGGTGATCGTCGAGCTCTCGAACCCCGATCTCATGAGACAAGCCGAGGAGGCGCGCTACACGCTCGAGGCCGGCAAGGCCCAGCTCACCGAGCTCGAGCTCAACTTGAAGAGCCAACAGCTCGATCAGCGTGCGGCCCTGGCCAGGGCGCGCGCCGCCTACGAGGGCGCGCGGCTCCAGGCCGAGGCCGAGCGCGCCTCGACGACCGTCGCGGCGCTCCAAGTGCGCCGGTCGGAGCTCACGGCCGAGGAGCTCAAGTCGGCGCTCGACGTCGCGCAGGAACGGCTCGATCAATTCGCCGCGACGATGGCCGCGCAGGTCGCGGCGCGGCGGGCCCTCCTGACCGGCCAGCAGAACGCCTACGAGCGCGTGCTCGACCAAGTCGAGGCGCTCGAGGTGCGGGCGGGTATTGCGGGCGTGCTGCAGCAAGTGGAGGTCGAGGAGGGCGGACAGGTTCAGCTCGGCGCCAACATTGCCCGTGTCGTGCGTCCCGACGAGCTGCAAGCGGAGCTCAAGGTGGCGGAGACTCAAGTGCGTGACGTGCAGCTCGGCCAGATCGTCGCCGTCGACACGCGCAACGGCGTGGTCGCGGGCGTCGTGACGCGCATCGATCCCGTGGCCGTCGAAGGCACCGTGCAAGTCGACGTCGAGCTCACGGGCAAGCTGCCGCGCGGCGCCCGGCCCGACCAGTCCGTCGACGGCACGATCGACATCGAACGTATCCCGAACGCCGTCCAGACGGGCCGTCCGACCAACAGCCAGACGAACTCCACGATCTCGCTGTTCAAAGTCATCGACGAGGGTCGCTATGCCGTGCGCGTGCCCGTGCAGATCGGGCGCACGTCGGTCAACTCCGTCGAGATCCTGCAAGGCCTCGTGCCCGGCGACGAGGTCGTTCTTTCCGACACCTCGGCCTTCGAAGACAACGATCGGATCCGGTTGGACTAACGATGCTCGCGACCCTGCTTCAGGACGTTCGCTATGCCCTGCACGGGTTCGCGGTGCGGCCGATGTTCGCGGCGGTCATCGTGCTCACTCTTGCCGTCGGCATCGGCGTCAACGTCGCGATCTACGCCATCTTCGACGGGATGCTTCTGCGGCCGGTGCCGGCCGCCCACTCACCGAACGAGCTCGTGAACCTCTCGGCGCCGGGCCCCGGCTTGAAGCCGGGCAGTATCTCGTGCGATCTCGCGGGCGATTGCCAGGACGTGTTCAGCTACCCGATGTTCCGCAACCTCGAGCGCGTGCAGGAACCGTTCACCGGTATCGCGGCGCATCGCATGGTCGAAACGAATCTCGCCTTTCATGGCGAAACGCTGTCGGGCACCGGAGTGCTCGTGTCGGGCAGCTACTTCGGCGTGCTCGGCACGCAGCCGGCGCACGGAAGGCTGCTCGGTCCGCAAGACGACACCGCGGACGGCAGCGCCGATTCGGTCGTGCTGAGCCACCGCTACTGGCAGAACGCGCTCGGTGCCGACCCCGGTGTCGTCGGCCAGGCGCTCGTCGTGAATGGCAGGCCGCTGACGATCGTCGGCGTCGCTGCGCGCGAATTCCAGGGGACGAGCCGCCCGGCGGTACCGGACGTGTTCGTGCCGATTACGTTCCGTTGGCGCGACGAGCGAGGCGCCCTTCCGAACTTCGACGACCGGCGCAACTACTGGGTCTACTTGTTCGCGCGTCTCAAGCCCGGGGTCTCCGTCGCGCAAGCCGAAGCAGCCATCAACCGACCGTATCGAGCGATCCTGAACGACGTCGAGGCGCCGTTGCAGCTCGGTATGAGCGAGCAGGCGCTCGCGCAGTTTCGCGCCAAGACGGTAACGGTGAAGCCGGGCGCGCGCGGGCAGAGTTGGATCCTGGATGGCTCCGGGGTGCCGCTATCGATTCTGCTCGTCGCGGCGGTGACCGTGCTGCTGATTGCCTGCGTCAACATCGCCAATCTGATGCTTACGCGCGGGGCCACGCGCGTCGGCGAGATGGCGGTGCGCCTCTCGATCGGCGCGGCGCCGAGTCGGTTGGTCGCGTTGCTTTTCATCGAATCGGCACTGCTTGCGCTCGCCGCGGCGGTCGTGAGCCTGCCGCTCACGCTCGCGACGCTGCGTTGGATCGAGACGTTGGTGCCTGCCGAACAGGCGGCGTCGTTCGACTTCGGTCTCAACTCGGGATTGGTCGGAATCGCCGTCGTCGTGGCGCTGCTCTGCGCGCTGGTGTTTGCGCTGTTCCCCGTGCTCAAGCTCGCGCGCACGCAACCAGGGGAGGTGCTGCACTCGCAGAGCACGCGCTCCACGGGCGGCAAGGCGGCGAATCGCTTCCGGGTGGCGCTCGTGACGGCGCAGATCGCCTTGTCGATGATGCTGCTCGTGCTCGCAGGACTGCTCGCACAGAGTCTCGCGAACGCGGCGCGTGTCGATCTCGGCATTCGCGTCGAGTCGCTGCTGAGCTTCACGATCTCGCCGGCGCGCAACGGCTATACGCCCGCCGATTCGGCAGCGCTGTTCGATCGCATCGAGGAGGAAGTCGCGGCGCAGCCCGGCATCACCTCCGTCGCGTCGTCATTCCTCACGTTGTTGGCAAATAACTCGACGAACCGGGACGTGCGGGCGCCGGGCTTCGAGCCCAGCCCCGGCACACGCCCCATCGCCCACTTCAACGGGGTCAGCCCCGGGTTCTTCGCAACACTCGACATCCCGGTGCTCGCGGGACGGGACTTCAGAGACGCAGACGCCGGGCTCGACCGGCCGAAGGTCGCGATCGTCAATCAGCGTTTCGTCGAGTACTTTGGTCTCGGCGCGAACGCCATCGGCACCCAGATCGGCGTGGGCGAAGGCAATGCGCTCGACGTCGAAATCGTCGGTGTGGTTCGCGATGCGAAGTACAACAACGTCAAGGACCCGATCCGACCGCAGCTCTTTCGGCCGCGCGGTCAATTCGAGGGCAGCGCCACGCTGACATTCTACCTGCGCAACGTTGGCGAGCCCGAGGCCGCGCTCGCGAGTATCCGTAACGTCGTGACACGGCTCGATTCGAGCCTGCCGATCATGAGCATGCAGACCGTCGACCGGCAGGTGCGCGAGAACTTGTTCCTCGACCGCTTCATGGGGAAATTGTCCGGCGCGCTTGCCGTGCTCGCGACGCTGCTCGCGGCGGTCGGTTTGTACGGCGTCCTTTCGTACATGGTCGCGCAGCGCACCCGCGAGATCGGGCTGCGCATCGCGCTCGGCGCGCCGCCGGCGCAGCTGCGCGGCATGGTGCTGCGGCAAGTCAGCCGCATGGCGGCGATCGGCGGGGCGATCGGTCTTGGCGCGGCGGTGTTGCTCGGCCAGGCCGCCAGTGCGTTGCTGTTCGGCGTGCAGGCGGCCGACCCGCTCGTGCTGCTGGCCGCCATCGGCGTGCTCGCGGCGATCGTGTTCACTGCGGGGTATCTGCCGGCGCACCGCGCTTCGCGAATCGATCCCGTGGTCGCACTGCGCAGCGAATGAGAGCGGAGGGCAAGCAATGCTCGCGAATCTTCTGAGCGACGTTCGCTTTTGCCTACGCGGCTTCGCGCGGCGGCCGCTGTTCGCCGTCGTCGTCGTCGCGACGCTCGCGCTTGGGCTAGGCGTCAACGCGACGATTTTCTCCGTTTACGACCAGATGCTGCTGCGCGAGCTGCCCGTCCCCAAGCCGGACGGGCTCGTGAACTTGGCCTCGCCGGGGTTCAAGCAGGGCAACACGTCCTGTAACGACGGCGGCACCTGCGACGAGATCTTCAGCTACCCCATGTTCCGCGATCTCGAACGCGTCGATGGCCCGTTCTTGGGCATAGCCGCGCACCGCTACACGGACGCGAGTCTCGCCTTCGAGGGCGAAACGGCTACGGGCAGCGCTTTGCTCGTGTCGGGCCAGTATTTCTCGCTGCTCGGCATCGCGCCGGCAGCGGGCCGTTTGCTCGATGCCGACGACGATCGCGTCGATGGCGAGGCGAGCGCCGTCGTGCTGACTTACGCGTACTGGGAGTCGGCGTTCGGTGCCGATCCCAACGTCGTCGGCCGCACGCTCGTCGTCAACGGCAAGCCGCTGACGATCGTCGGCGTGGGGCCGCGCGGCTTCTATGGCACGACCGTCGGCGAGTGGCCGCTCGTCTTCGTGCCGATTACGTTTCGTTGGCTCGCGAACCCGAATGCGTTCCCGCAGCACGCGGACCGCAGGAGCTATTGGGCCTATCTGTTCGCGCGCCTGAAGCCGGGCGTCTCGCTCGATCAAGCGGCGGCGGCGATCAACGCGCCGTACCGCAGCATCGTCAACGACGTCGACGCACCGCTGCTCACGGGCGTCAGCGAGCAGCAGCTCGCCACGTACCGCGCCAAGACCATCGTGCTCACACCGGGCAACCGGGGCCAAAGCAGGATCGACGACAATGCGGACGAGCCGCTCACGATCCTGCTCGTGTCTACGGGCCTCGTGCTGCTCATCGCGTGCGTCAACGTCGCCAACCTGTTGCTCGCGCGCGGCTCGACGCGCGTCGGCGAGATCGCCGTGCGAACGGCACTGGGTGCGAGCCGCGCGCGGGTAGTGACCCAGTTGTTCGCCGAGGCGCTGGTGCTCTCCGG
>DATFFV010000060.1:0-4470 GCA_035249885.1 Gammaproteobacteria bacterium
AGAGGCACGGCGCGATACCGGGCGTGCCCGTCGCCGGGTTGCAGTTCGGGCCGCCGAGGCCGCGGATCGCGAGGTTGAAGCGGTCGACGAGCACATCGGGCGCCGATACGAAGAAATCGTTCTCGCTGTGCTGCAAGCCGATCTCCCAGACCCACGTGTCGTCGATCGTGCCCGTGAGCGCGGCCGCGATACGATAGGTGTCGGAGTTGTGGACGCTTTGGATCGGCGTGCCGCCCGCGCCGATGATGCGGCCGATGAAACGCACGTCGCTGCCGTACGGGTTGTCGGGATGCGTCGCGGCGACGGTCGGGAACGCCGCGAACGGGAACGACGGCGAGTTGTTGCGCAGCGCCTCGTTGTCGGCGATGTGCGCCTCGATGCGGCCTTGCAGCGTGTCGCCGAACTCGTGCGTGGCCTCGACGAACGCCGTGGTGCGCGTCTCCTCGGGCACGATCGAGTAGAAGCCGCCGAAGTCGAACTGGCAGAGCCCGATCGGGATGTTGCCGATGGGGCTCGGCACGGACACGGCGATCGCGGGCACGACTTTCGGGTCCTGTGCGGCGATCGCGACGCAGTCCTGATCGGCGAATACGGGCGGCTGCGCCCCGGGCACGGCCGGCAGGCCGAGCGTGGGCTCGACGAAGTCGGCCACGCCGTTGCGGTTGCTGTCGAACGCCGCAGTCCACGCGGACTGGTAGGCCGGGTTGCCGGGCAGCGACGGCACGAGGAACGAGCCGGGATTGCCGGCCTGGCTCAGGTCGTCGTTCAGGGCCGAGAGGCGGCGCTCGTAAGTCGTCAACGGCTCGCGGTCGAGGTGGCTGAACGCCACGAGCACGTGCGTCGCGCCTTCGCCCGCACCCCAGACACCGCTGATCTCGGCGTCCTGCTGCGGATGGTTATCGTTGCCTTGCAGGCCTACGGCCAAGTCGAAACCGACGAAGTTGCTGCGCGTGATGAAGTTGGTCACGCCGGCCACGGCCTCGGAGCCGTACAGCGCCGTGGCGCCGTCCTTCAAGATCTCGATGCGCTCGAACGCGATCATCGGCGGCAGCGACGACGTGTCGACGAAATTCTCGCCGCGGTCGGTCGTCACGGCGCTCTGCGTCTGGCGGCGGCCGTTGACGAGCACGAGCGTGGAGCTCACGCCGAGGCCGCGCAGGTTGATGTTGCTCGTGCCCGTCGTGAAATTCTGCGTGAACGCGTCGGGGTTGTTCTGCGAGCCCGTGTTGATCGTGAGGTCCTCGAGCACGCGGCCGACGTCGTTGGCGCCCGTGGCGGCGAGGTCGTCGGCGGCCACGGTCAGGAGCGGTGAAGGCGAGTCGGCCTGCGCGGTGCGGCGGATGTATGTGCCCGTGATGACGATGTTCTCGACCACGTCCGGTTCCTGCGCCGCGGCGGGCAGGGCGATGGCGGTGGCCGCCAGCACGCTGGCCGGAGCCAGGAACAGTGTTCTGCCGTTCATTGGTGTCTCCCTCGCCTCACTGCACGACGGTCGTGTCGGTGATGAGAATGGTGCTGCCCGCGGTCAGGGCGTACGTGACCGTTTGCCGCTGCATCTCCTGCGTCACCGCCGGGTTGGGTGCAGGGTTGAACAACGACGAGTGTGCGCCGGCCGTGAATCGCACGATGCCGCTCACCGTGCCGGGCGGCGCCACGGCCGCCGTCGCGCTCCGGCTCGGCAATCCCCAGAGCTGCGCGATGTAGTCGGTGGGCGCGTTCGGCACGGCCGTGTCGCCGAGCACCTCGATGACGTGTAGCGGATGCAGCGCGGCATCGGCGGCGTAGTTCACGGGGTCGACGGGGTCGATGAGCGTTTGCAGGTCGCGCACGAAGTTGTCGAAGCCGACCGTGCCCGCCGGCAATCCCTGCGCGGCCAGCGCGGCCCTAATCGGCGCGCCGAAGTCGATGGCCTCGGGATCCGTGAGGATCGACGTCCACGGACCCGCGGGGCTCGACAGCGTCGCCGTCGTGACCTCGGAGTTGAGCCCCAGGAACACGCCACTGATGATGCTGCCGAGCGAGATGCCCACGAAGTGGATGCGACTGCCGTCGACGTCGGGATTCGGTGCGCCCGGGAAGTCGAGCACCGGCACCGTGCGCGTGAGTGCCGTGAGGTCGGCCACGGCCTGGCGGATATGGTCGCGCGCGTTGAGCGGGTTGCCGACGTTCAAGATCTGCCAGCCGTTGTCGATTTGGCCGTCGGGCGCGAACACGCCCGTGGCGCCGACGTTGTCGAGATTGAAGTGCCGCTCGTTGTCGCCGAACGGGTGCCCCGGGCCTTGATAGAACGGGCTCGCCGTGTTCCTGACGCCGTGCAGCGGCAGGTCGATGGCGATGACGGCGAAGCCGGCCTGCGCGAACGAGTCGGCCATCGCGAACATGACGGTGCGATCGAGCGTGATGCCGTGCTGGAAAATCACGATGGGCCAGCCGCCGGGCGGCTTCACGCCCCCGATGGGCAGCGTCGCGAGCACCGGGATGCGCCGGTTCGGGACGCGCACGAGGGGCGTCGGGTTCGTCACGTTCGGCGGCACGAATTGGTTGTTGACCCAGAAGCTCGTGAGCGGAGCCGCGGGGTCGCCGTAGTACGCCACGTCGAGATAGCCCGCGTAGATGTCCGCGAGGCCGGCGAGGCCGAGCTGCGCCGTCGTGATGCCCATCGGCGCGAGCAGGAACGGGCGGTTCCCGGTCGACGTGTCGACGACGTCGAGCACGTTCGTGATCGACTGCGTCTGCATCGTCCAGGCCACGACGACGCTGTTGCCGGCCAGGCCGAGGTTCTGCGCCGTGGTGATGAGCGGCGTGATCGCGGGGAAGAGCGGCGTGAGCTGCGGCGTGCCGGGGACCTCCATGAGCCCCGCGAGGTGTGCATCGCGCACGGCGCCGAAAATCAAGTCGGCATTGGCCGCGACTTCGCTTACGCTCTGCACGCGATTCGTGATGATGAACGCGTAGCGCGTGCGCGGTGCGAGCGGCCGCAGCGGCACGATCTCGAGCACGCTGTCGCCGCTGCCCGCGGCGGTCTGCACGCGCACCGTGTAGTCCGTGCCGGGCATCAGCGGTGTGCCGGCCGTCGCATTGAGCACGATGATCGACGCGTCCGACGGCGCCATCGACAACGGGTTCCACGGAATCAGCGACGCGGGGTCGAGCGGCGCGTTGAACGGCGCGCTGATGACGGCGGACGTCGAGAAGCCGTCGAGCGTGTTGAGCGCGTTGGCCAACGGGCTCGTGATCTTGACGGGCACCGTGAGCCGCGTGCCCGTGGGGTTGTAGAGGTCGATGGGATAGGGCACGACGTCGACGGGCGGCGCGTAGAGCGCGACGAAGCCCGTGCCCGCGGGCGGCGCGGGCGGCGCGAACGTGATCGCGGCGGGTTCCTCGGACGAGCCGCCTTCGCAGGCGCTCAAGGCGCCGGCCACTAGGAACACGACGACCAGTCGTTGAATCGGGCCCATGATTACCCCCGCTGCAGTCGAGCCGCGCACGAGTATATACCGCTGTTAACGAATCGCCTTAAGGCATGAGCAGGACCTCGGCGCGGTTCCGAGCAGGTTGAGTATTCTCAGCGGAATCGCAACCGGACCCCGGCGTAGGCCGACCGCCCGGCCGTGTTGTAGCCGATGACCTCTTGGTAGGTCTCGTCGGCCGCGTTCTGCACTCGCGCGTAGAGCTCGACAACGTTGCTGACCGAGTAGGCCAGCGACACGTCGAGCACGCCGTAGTCGTCGAGCGGCGCGTCGCCGATGTCGATCGCGTCGCGCGACACGCGATAGTTGACGATGAGCCGGAGTGCGTCGTCGGCCGAGCCGTACCTGAAGCCGACGTTGCCGAGGTTCTCCGGGGTGCGTAGACGCCGCGCATCGCCGGTGTCGCCCGCGTCGTTGTGGGTCCAGTTGGCGAGGATCTCCCAACGCTCGCCGACGGGCGCCGTGAACCCGAGCTCGACGCCTTTCGACGTGCTCGTGCCCGCCGATTGCAGGTAGCCCGAGAAGCCGATGAGGTCGAAGAAGATCTGGTCCTCGAGCTCCTGATCGAAATAGGTGGCCTCGAGGTGCAGGCCGTTCGTCGCGTCGTACTCGACGCCGACGTCGTAGCCGCGGCTCGATTCCTCGATGAGCGGGAAGCCCGCCGCCGGCGGGAACGCGAACGGCCCGGCGTTGTAGGCGATCTCGAACAGGCTCGGCGCGCGGAACCCCGTGCCGAGGGTCGCGCGGTACTTGAGCGCGCCGCTAATCCCTAAGTCCTGCACGTAGGCGGCGCTCAAGCGGCTGCTCGTGTGCGAGCCGAAGTCGTCGTTGTCGTCGTAGCGGGCACCGAGCGAGACGAAGAATCGCTCCGCGAACGCACCCTGGTACTCGACGTAGTAGCCGTCCTGATCGCGCTCGAGGGCCGCGTCACCGTCCACTGCTTCGCTCTGGAGATCGGCGCCGTAGACGAGCGTCAACGAGCCCGACGGTCGATAGGCGC
>DATFFV010000061.1:0-10784 GCA_035249885.1 Gammaproteobacteria bacterium
GACCAAAGAAAGCGCCGCCGGCGAGTTCCTCCGACGATGGTTCTTGTTTGGGAAGCCGGATCTCCGCGAGCCGGCCTTGATTCGCCATACGAGCCACAAAGGAGCACACGTCTTCTTCTTGGGCCGCGGCGTGGTGGCCCAGGGCGGACAACGAGATCGCGATCAGGACCACGCAACCGAGGCGGGGTGGGGTATACATATCGAGCCGCGAACGAGTGACGCGCGACGATGACAGCACTCGGCTCTGACAGTTGTCAAGCGACACACTCACAGCCGAGTTGTTTGCCGTGAGAATTGGTCGGGGTGATAGGATTTGAACCTACGGCCCCTGCGTCCCGAACGCAGTGCTCTACCAGGCTGAGCTACACCCCGAGGTGCCGCGAGAATCACGACGAAGCAAGGATAGCATCGGCGGCATCGGGATGCCGCGCGCTCGCCGCGCGTGCCGCGGAAAAAGAGGGCGTCGTTATACGCTGCAGGTAGTGGCGAGGGCAAGTCCCAGCCCTCCGCGTGACGTAACGTAAGGGCCTGCGCCCGCGGCCGGCGCATAATCGATGCCAGTTCCCTCCGACTCGTTGCGCTTGACCACACTCGAATCGCTCGGCTTCGACGATTTCGTCGCGAACCAGCTCGCGGCCCTCGACGGCACGGGCTGGGTGGCTGCGCGCGTGATCGCGGAAGGGCAGAGCAGCTTCCACGTGGCGGGTTGCCGCGCGCCGCTCGCGGACCTGAGCGGCAAGCTGCGCAGCTCGCGGGACAAGGTCGAGCGGCCCGTCGTGGGCGACTGGGTCGCTGTGATCGACGGCGCGGACCGCGCGTCGATCCAGCACGTCTTCGAGCGCCGCACGGTGCTGCTGCGGCGCGCCGCCAACACGACGGCCGAGCCGCAGGTCATCGCGGTCAACGTCGACGTGTTCTTCGTCGTGACGGCCGCGAACCGCGATTTCAACGAGCGACGCCTCGAGCGCTACGTCGCCGCCGTGTGGAGCAGCGGCGCCGAGCCCGTCGTCGTGCTCAACAAGATCGATCTCGATCCGCATCTCGAGCCGATGATCGAGGCGATCGAGCGCGTCGCGATCGGCGTGCCGCTCGTGCGCGTGAGCGCGGCGTCCGGCGCCGGGCTCGACGACCTTCGCAGCCACATCCGGCCCGGGCGCACGGTGGCGTTCATCGGCTCGTCGGGCGTCGGCAAGTCGTCTCTCACGAATCGGCTGATCGGCAAGGACATCCAGGCCATCGCGGGCCTGCGCAACGACGACCGAGGCCGCCACACGACCAGCGGGCGCCAGCTCGTGGTGCTCTCCGAGGGCGGCGTGCTCATCGACACGCCCGGATTGCGCGAGCTCGGGCTGTTGGACGACGCAGGCGGAGTCGAAGCGAGCTTCGTGGACGTGGAGGCGTTCGCGGAACGCTGCCGCTTCCGCGACTGCAAGCACGAAGGGGAGCCGGGCTGCGCCGTCGCGGCTGCGGTCGCTTCGGGCGAGCTCCCGGCCGAGCGCCTTGCGAGCTATCGCAAGCTGCTGCGCGAGCTTGCGGCGGGCGAGCGCAAGCGCGACCCGATTCTCGCGGGTCGCACGAAGGCGCGTTGGAAAGAAATCCATCGCGCGATGCGCGCGCGCGCCAAGATCGATCACAAGCTCAAGCGCTGAGCGCGCTCAATCTTTCTGCGCGGCGACGAGCATCTTGCCGAAGGTGCCGTCCTGGTTGAACGCGGCGTGCTTGTAGACGCCGCCCAAGTGCAGCAGCGTGCCGACGATGATCACGCGCGAGCCCCACACGTGCAGGGAGTGCAAGAACGTGTAGACCTCCATGTTCTCGCCGAACGGCCCCGGTATCGTGAACCAGTCCCACACGTAAATGACGGTGCCGCGCGACCAGACCATGAGCGGACCCGAGATCAACATGACGGCGATGGCCACGAGGATCGCGTAGTGCGTGTATTTGCCGATCTGGTAGAACACGCCCACCTGCGCGGGCATGGCCGCCGGATGGCCCTGCCTGAAGCGCCACCAGATGCGGATCCAGAGCAAGACGTAGGCACTCAGCGCCAGCGAAGTGTGGAGGCGCAGCGATGCGTCCGACCCGGCCGCGATGTCGGTTTGAATGGAGCTACCGATGAACCAGATAGCGAGGATGAGGATCGCGGTGACCCAGTGGAGCGCGATCGAAATCCAGCCGTATCCCGTCCTTGTGTCGCGCACACGCATGGGATTTCGATGATACCGAGATTCGTCGCGAGACCAAGACTTGATATTTCTGAAGGCCGTGACTTGCGCGGTCAACGCAGCAGGAACGTCAGCAGAAACAGCGCGAGCTTGAAGCTCACGAGCTTGAGGCCTTTGCGGGCTTCGGCCGGCGTGAGTCTCGCCGTCATCGGCATGGCGCCGAAGACCTTGCCTTTGATGAGCAGATCGTTGCCGCTGCGCTCGAGCGCCTCGATCTGCATGAGCGTCGTGTTGTCGGGCGATAGCAGAGTCAGCACTAGCGTGCTCCGACCTTCGCGAAGTCGAGCTTCAAATCGTCGAACGCCCGCAGCGCGGCTGCGCGCCCCGCGCCGAACACACCGCCGCCGGGGTGTTGGAACGGGCCGACGAGCCAGAGCCGCTCGCAGCCGGGCACGACGTTCGCGCTCAAGTCCGGAGTGGGCCGGTGGGCGCCGTATTGATAGGTCGCCGCCGCGATGCCGTGCAGGTCGCCGCGGCGGAAGCTCGACGACGTGCGCTCCATGTCGACGGGGCTGTCGCTGTGATACGCAATGACATTACCCGCCACGTTGTCGATGAAGTTCTCCATGTGGCTGAGCATGCGCTTGACGTAGTGATGCTTCGTATCGTCCCAGCCGCGGCCGTCTGCGCGCTGGTAGGGGACGTAATCCCAGGCGTGCATTGTGGCTTTGCCCGGCGGTGCGCGCGACGCGTCGAACATCGTGAGCGACCCCAAGTCCGCGAGCGGGTACGTCGAGAATTCGCCGTAGCGCAAGCAGTCGAACGATTTGCGGATCGTGTCGTACTTGTTCGGCAGGAGCTCGATCATGACCGCGCGCACGTGCGCGCCCGCGCGGAACTTGAGCGGCCGCTCGAGCGCCGCGTGCAGCGTGATGCAGGAGATCTCGGAGATCTGCGTTTCGCTCGCGCCCTTGACGATCTCGGGCGCGACGCCGTCGACCATGCTGCCGAGATCGTGCGGATGCAGCGCCGCGATCACGCCGTCTTTGGCCGCGAAGCTGCGTCCGTCCCTGGTCTCGACACCCGTCGCGCGGCCGTTCTTGGCGACGATGCGAACGACGTCGGCGCCCGCCTGCATTTCGCCGCCGTGCGAGCGGATGCTCGCGATGAGCGCGTCGGTGAGCTTGCCCGAGCCGCCCACGGGCACGCCGATGCCGTAGGCCTCGAGGAACCCGACGAACACGAATACGCCGACGCCGGTGGCTTTCTCGTCGGGCGAGACGAGGTTCTCGCCGGCGACGCGCGCGAAATGCATGCGCACTTTGTCGTGCTCGAACAGGCTGCAGAGGAGGTCGTGCGAGCTCATCTGCATGTAGCGCCAGAGCTCGCGGCCTTCGCGGCTCTGATCCATGAGCGCATACGTGGCGCCGAGCGGGGCAGGCGGTGCGTAGAGCGATGCGACGATCATCGGCAGGTAGCCCGCGGCCTTGGTCGCGAGCCAACGGTACGTTTCGGCGTCCTTCTTCGAGAACTTCGCGATCTCCGCGCAGCTCTTCTCGCGGTCGCGGTAGAGGCCCAGTGTCGTGCCGTCCTCGAACACCGACATCATCGGCAGATCGGGAAACACGTACGACAAACCGTGCTTGGCCTTGAGCTCGAGCTCGTCGTTTTTGAGCAGCGGATTCGCCTGGATGAAGATGTGCGCCATCGAGTGCTGGTCGTGGAGATAGCCCGGCACCGTGAGCGCGCGCGTGACGACGCCGCCGCCGAACCAGGCGTTGCGCTCGAGCACGAGCACCTTCTTGCCGGCCGCCGCGAGATACGCGGCGGCGACGAGGCCGTTGTGGCCCGAGCCGACGGTCACGATGTCGTAGGTAGTGCTCATGATTTTTCTATTTGGCGATGGCTCGTAGCATAGCCGCAAGGTCGCGACCGCCGAAAGGCGTGCGGCTACTGCGCGGGCGGCTCGGTCGGAGCCTCCGACTTGAATTCCTGTTCCGCCATTTGCCAGATGCTCAAGAAGAACGCCGCGATGATCGGGCCGATGATGATACCCGCGAGACCGAAGCCCACGAGGCCGCCGAGCGTCGACAGCAGGATCAGATAATCCGGCATGCGCGTGTCGCGGCCGACGAGGATCGGCCGCAGCAGATTGTCGACGAGGCCGATGATGAACACGCCGACGAGGATGAGCGCGATGCCCGCGACGATCTCGCCGCTCGCGATGAGCACGATCGCGGCGGGCAGCCAGACGAGCGCCGGCCCGACGGCCGGCAAGATGCTCAAGAGCGCCATGACGACGCCCCAGAGCACGGGCGAGCCGATGCCGAGGATGGCGAATGCGATACCGCCGATCGTGCCTTGCGCGATGCCCACGACGAGCGTGCCTTTGATCGTGGCGCGCGAGACTTCGGCGAACCGCTCGAGCAAGTGGCGCTCGCGCTCGTCGCCGAACGGCAGCGCGCGCACGAGACCTTCGAGTAAGCGCGGGCCGTCGCGTAGGAAGAAGAACAAGAGGTACAGCATGAGAAAGAAGAACACGGTCGCGCGCAGCGTGTCCTGGCCGATCGAAAGTGCGCGCGAGGCAACATAGCGGCTCGCCGTCACCGCGGCCGACGACAGCTGGCTCTCGAGGCGCGCGGGGTCCACTCCGAAACGCTCGAGTGTTGCGGCCACGCGCGGCATGCTCTCCTGCGCCTGCGCGTACAGGCTCCCCATGCCGAACTCGCCCGCCTCGAGTCGCGCATAGAGCGCGGCGCCCTCTTGCGTCACGGCGGTGCCGATGCCGACGAGCGGCAAGATCACGATGACGACGACCGTCACGAGGCTGATAACGGCGGCGAGACTCGCGCGCCCGCGCAGGCGCGACACGAGCCGCGCGTGCAACGGGTACACCACGATTCCGAGCGCGATCGCCCAGAAGATCGGCTGCAGAAAACCGCGGATGAGCCACAGGAAGGCGAGCGTGACGGCGATCAGCAGTGCGACGAAGAATGCGCGTTCGATGTAGGTGTCGTTCATGGCGGCCTTAGCATCTCGAAGTACGGTGACGCGTCACTTGGGTTGGCCTTTGCGCTCGCGCCACCACGCGAGCCGCTCGGCGATCGTTTTCTCGTACCCCGCGCTGCCGGGCTCGAACCAGCGCTCGTTACGCAGCGCGTCGGGCAAATACTCTTGGCCGGCCGCATGGCCGCCTTCGGCGTGGTCGTAACGATAGCCCGCGCCGTAACCCAGACCTTTCATGAGGCGCGTCGGCGCATTGCGAATGTGCAGCGGCACGGGCTCGGCCGGATGATCCCGCGCGGCCTCAAGCGCGGCGCCCCACGCCGAATACACCGCGTTCGATTTCGGCGCCGTGGCGAGATACACGAGCGCTTCGGCGATCGCGAGGTCGCCTTCGGGCGAGCCCAGGAAGTGATACGCGTCCTTGGCCGCCAACGCAATCGACAGGCCGCGCGGATCCGCGAGGCCGATGTCCTCGACCGCCATGCGCACGACGCGGCGTGCGACGTAGAGCAAGTCCTCGCCGCCTTCGACCATCCGGGCGAACCAGTAGAGCGCGGCGTCGGGATCGCTGCCGCGCACGGACTTGTGGAGCGCCGACATGAGATTGAAGTGCTGCTCGCCGCTTTTGTCGTAGAGCGCGATCCGCCGCTCGAGGACCGCGGCCACCTGCGCGGCCGTCACGGGCGTGTCGCTGCGATGCGTGCGTGTGAGGTGGTCGAGCACGGCTTCGACGGCGTTGAGCGCGCGCCGCGCATCGCCATCGGCATGGCGCACGAGGAGCTCGACTGCGTCGGCGGCGAGCGTGGGCACCTGCCCGAGCTCGTGCGCGAGCGCGGATTGCGCGCGTGCGAGGATCGCGGCGATCGCCGCGGGCGCGAGCGGCTCGAGCACGAAAACGCGGAGGCGCGAGAGCAGAGCGGAGTTGAGCTCGAACGACGGATTCTCGGTGGTCGCACCGATGAGCGTGATGACACCGGCCTCGACGGACGGCAGGAACGCGTCCTGCTGTGAACGGTTGAACCGGTGGATCTCGTCGCAGAATAAGATCGTGCCGCGTCCGGCGGTCTGCCGCCGGTGCTCTGCGTCGCGGATTATCTCGCGCACGCGGGGCACGCCTTCGGTCACGGCGCTGAACGTCACGAACTCCTTGTCCGTGTAGCGCGCAACGAGGCGCGCCAACGTGGTTTTACCGCATCCCGGCGGGCCCCAAAGCACCATGCTCGCGACGGCGCCTTGCTCGATGGCCTCGCGCAGCGGCTTGCCGGGCGCCAAGAGCTCGTCGTGACCGAGGAAATCGTCGAACGACTCGGGCCGCAGGCGGTGCGCGAGCGGGGCCGCGGCGGCGCCCATCGCGGCCTCTGGGGCTGGGAACAGTGCAAGCTCGTCGGTCACTCTTGAGCGCCTCCGGCGGCATTCTACTGTCTCGGGCCCGTGACGCCCGTCCCGGTATGAGCGCGGCCCGCCAATGCTACACTCGGCCGATGGTCAGGATCGGTACAGGCCGGGTCCGGGCGACCCGTGGCGCGTTCTTCTGCGCCGTCGTCGCTGCGGCGTGCTGCGCGGTCGGCGCAGGGACGGCTCAGGAGGAGCGCGAGACGCGCAAGGCGCCGTTGCACGGCAACCACTGGGTGGCCATCACGGGCAAGCCGCTAGCCGCCACGGCGGGTGCGCTGACGTTCGCTCGCGGCGGTAATGCCGTTGACGCCGCGTGCGCGATGCTCGCGGCGGCTGCCACGATGTGGGACACGCTCCACTGGGGCGGCGAGACGCAGGCGCTGATTTTCGACCCCCGCGCGAACAAGGTGCGCGCCATCAACGCTCTCGGCGTCGCGCCGACGGGTGCAACCCCTGAGTTTTTCCGCTCGCGCGGCATGGCTGGGCCGCCCGAGTTCGGTCCACTCGCGGCGGTGACGCCGGGCACGCCGGGTGGCTTGTTCGTCATGCTCGCGGAGTTCGGCACTCTGAGCCTCGCCGAGGTGCTCGAGCCCGCGATGCAGATGGCGGCCGGCTATCCCATGGAGCAGACGCAAAGCGCCAACATCGAGAGCGACAAGGAGTGGCTGATGCGCTGGGAAGCCTCCCGGCGCGTGCTCCTGCCGAACCTCGATCCGAAACGCCCGCAGTCGTGGGCGGCGCCGTTGCCCGGGCAGATCTTCAAGCAGCCGGAGTTGCTCGCGACGTTGACCAAGCTCGTCGAAGCCGAGGAGGAGGCGCTCGCCGCGGGCAAGGACCGCAAGGCAGCGATCCTCGCTGCCTACGAGCGCTTCTATCGCGGCGACATCGCGCGCGATCTCGTCGCGGCGACGCAGGCCGCCGGCGGCCTCATCACGCTCGAGGATCTCGACCGGTGGCAGGTCTACGTCGAAGACCCCGTCGTCACGAGCTACAAGGGTATCGACGTCTACAAGCTCGACAGCTGGGTGCAAGGCCCGGTGATGTTGCAGACGCTCAATCTGCTCGAGAACGTGGACCTGCGCTCGATGGGCTACAACAGCGCGCGCTACATCCACACGCTCTACCAAGCGATGAATCTCGCGTTCGCCGACCGCGACTTTTACTACGGCGATCCCTACGTGCCGCCCGTCGAGCCGATGCGCGGCCTGTTGTCGAAGGAGTACGCGCGCAAACGGTTCGGCGAAATCGACTGGGACGAGAACAACCCGTTCGTGCGCCCTGGGGACCCCTATCCGTTCCAGGGCGAGACGAATCCCTATCGCGCGTTGCTCGATACGTGGCGGCCGCGCATCGCCGAGCCGCGCCGGCGCGCCGAGTTGGGTGATCCGCCAACGCTCACGCACGACGAGCGGTTCCTGGCGGGCACGACGTCGATTCAGGCCGCCGACGAGAACGGTTGGGTGGTCTCGATCACGCCGAGCGGCGGTTGGATCCCGGCCTTCATCGCCGGTAATACCGGCGTCGGTCTGTCTCAGCGCATGCAGAGCTTCGTGCTCGATCCCAAGGACAACCCGTTCAACGTGCTCGCGCCCGGCAAGCGCCCGCGCGCGACGTTGAGCCCGAGCATGGCGTTGCGCGACGGCCAGCCGTTCCTGTCGTTCGCGGTGCAGGGCGGCGATGCGCAGGATCAGAACCTGCTGCAATTCTTCTTGAACATGGTCGAGTTCAAGATGAGCGTGCAGCAAGCTGTCGAAGCGGCGAACGTCAACAGTTATCAAATGCTCAACTCGTTCGGCGAGCACGCGTCCGAGCCGGGCCGCCTCGTCGTGCGCAACGACACGCCGGCGTGGGTGCAGGCCGAGCTCACGCGCATGGGCTATCGCGTCGAAGGCTGGGAGCGCACGTCGGGTCCGATCAACGCCATCTTCATCGATCGCGCTTTGGGCTCGTTTTGGGGCGGCTCGAGCGATTTCGGCGAAGATTACGGCGTCGCCTGGTAAGCGCTTAGGTTTCGCAATTCCCGGCCGCGCTGGCCGTTCGGTACAATCCTCGCGCGTTTTCGCGCTCGCCTTGGGGGATTGATGGCTTTCTTGGAGTGGCTGCAGGGCACGTGGGTCGGCGTGATGGTCGCCGAGTCGCTCTGGGGATACCCGCTGTTCGAGACGATCCACACGATCGGCATGGCCATGCTCGTCGGCTCGCTCGGGCTCATCAATCTGCGCGTCTTGGGCTACAAGCCGGACCTGCCGCTCCTCGGCACGCGGCAGTTGCTGCCGCTCGCGTGGCTCGGCTTCACGTTGAACGCCATCAGCGGCTCGCTGTTGTTCAGCTCCGACGCCGTCTATTTCTTCAACAGCTGGACGTTCCGCATCAAGATGGTGCTCATCGTCCTCGGCGGTATCAACGCGGCGTTGCTCGGGCAGCGCGTGTTTCGTGACGCGGCCGCGAGCACTGTGCCGGCGCCGCCGAGCGTCGGCACGAAGTGGATCGCCGCCACGTCGCTCGCGTTCTGGCTCGCGGCCGTATGCGCGGGTCGACTCATCGCGTACACGCCATGACTATGGAATTTTTTGTCTGGCTGGAAAGCACTGCGATCGCGAATGCGATCCGGACGATTCCGTGGCTCTATCCGGCGTTCGAGACGGGGCACTACATCGGGCTATCGTTGCTCGTCGGCGGCATCATGCTCATCGATCTGCGCGTGCTCGGTTTTGCGCGCAGCCTGCCGCTCAAGGGCATGATCGGGTTGCTGCCGTTCGTCTGGGCCGGGTTCGTCATCAACGTGCTCACGGGATCGATGCTGTTCATCTACGGCGCCACGGGCTTCGGACCGAACGGTGCGTTCCAGCTCAAGATGCTGTTCCTGGTGCTCGCGGGCTTGAACGCGCTCGCGTTCGACCTCGCGGTGCGCCGCTCGGGCGGCGAGTGGGTCGCGGCCGACCGCCCGCCGGCGCTCGTCAAAGGCTTTGCGACGCTGTCGCTCGGGTTTTGGCTCTGCGTCGTCACGACGGGCCGCTGGATGGCCTATCTCTGAGCGCGCAAGGGCGCCGCGCGAGGTTAGCGTGAGCACGCCGTCCGGTCGCCGTCCCCGGTACACGGTGCACGACGGCTTTCGCATGCCGATGGGGTTCCCCGTCGCGGGATTCGAGTCGGGGCAGCGCTACGTCGCAGGGGCCGGCGACGTCTTCGTCGCGTCGTATCCGAAATGCGGGACCACCTGGGCCCAGTACATCGTTTACTTGTTGCTCAACGACGCGCGCCCGCTGGCCGTGGGCCAAAGCATCAATGACGTGTTCCCGCATCTCGAGGAAGTCGGGTGCGAGATCGTCGCCGCGCTGCCCACGCCCCGGCTCATCAAGACGCACTTGGCGTTCGAGCGCACGCCGTGGAACAGCGACGCGAAGTACGTCTACGTGGCGCGCAATCCGTTCGACTGCGCGGTGTCCTTCTATCACCACACGCGCGGCTTCGTGCGGCACTACGACTTCGCCGAGGGCACTTGGGAGACGTTCTTCGAATGTTTCCTCGCGGGCGAGGTCGATTTCGGCGATTACTTCGATAACCTCCTGTCCTGGTGGCCGCGGCGGGTCGAGTCGAACGTGCTGTTTCTCACCTACGAGCGCATGGCCGCCGACCCCGCGGCCGCCGTTGCCGCAGTCGCACGCCTGCTCGGCGGCCGTGCCGCGGCTCTCGTCGCGGATGCGCGGGGTCTTGCGCGCGTCGTGGGCGCGAGCAGCTTCGGCGAGATGCAGAGAGATCAAGGCCGCTGGTCGAGCCAACGGCCCGCGGATATGCCAGCATTCGTCCGCAAGGGCGTCGTGGGCGATTACGCGAATTACTTCTCGCCGGAGCAAGCGCGTAAGCTCGTGGCGAAGATGCAAGCAAGCACGACGGGTACGGGCCTCGAGACCCTTTGGCCGGAGCTCACGCCCGACGCGTTGGCCCGAACGTTGGGAGACCGCCATGCCGAGCAATGAGCTGACCGAACGTGACGAGATCGAGCTCGAGGCCGCCGTGCTGCGGCGTCTGCTCAAGCACTTCGACGAGCACAAGGACGTGCAGAACATCGATCTCATGATCCTCGCCGGCTTCTGCCGCAATTGCTTGAGCAAGTGGTACGTCGAAGCGGCCAAGGAGCGGGGCCTCGAGGTCGAGCTCGACGCCGCGCGCGAGAAGATCTACGGCATGCCGTACGCGGAGTGGAAGGCGCGCTACCAG
>DATFFV010000062.1:0-7073 GCA_035249885.1 Gammaproteobacteria bacterium
CCGCGGCTCGAACGTGAGCCCCCCGACGATGTCGGCCGTTCGCACGTAAGGGGGGTTGCTCACGATGAGATCGAAACGCTCTGCGGGAATCGCGGCGAACCAGCGCGACACGATCCAACGAACGGTGGGCTCGGGCGTCTCCAACACGAAGCTCTCGTTGACCTGCGCCTGCTCGATGGCCTCCGGGCTCACGTCGAGCGCCGTCATGCGCACGTCGCGGCGGCTATGTTTGACTGCGAGCGCGACGACGCCGCTGCCGGTGCCCACGTCGAGCACCGCGGGCGCGCGGAGCGACGCGCAACGAGCCAGCGTCGCTTCGACGAGCAACTCCGTGTCCGGCCGCGGAATCAGGACGTCGGGACACACGAGAATCGGCAGCGAATAGAACTCGCTACTGCCGACGATATAGGCGACGGGCTCACCGCGCACGCGCCGCGCTACGAGCTCTGCGAACTCGAGCCGCGCGAGACGCGGCACCGAACGCTCCGGAAACGCGAGAAACGAAGGGCGCGGCCGCTCCGTCGCTTGCCACAACAACAGCATGGCGTCGAGCCGCGGGGATTCGCTTATTCCCGCGGCTTCGATTGCGCGCGTGGCGGCCGCCAACAGGTCGTCGGTGCGTTCGCACAACGCCAGCGTCGCGGCACCAGGGGACGATGCGGCTATGTTCATCGCTCAACCCTCGAGGCCTAAAGCGCCGAGCAGGTCGGCCTGGTATTCGTTGGCGAGCGGGCCGATCACGTCGTCGAGATCGCCGTTCACGATGTCCTCGAGCTGGTACAGCGTAAGGTTGATGCGGTGATCCGTGAGCCGCCCTTGCGGGAAATTGTACGTGCGGATGCGCTCGGAGCGGTCGCCCGTGCCGACGAGGCCGCGGCGCTTCTCGGCCGTCTCGGTCGCTCGCTTCGTCTCTTCGGCATCGCGCAACCGCGCCGAGAGCAACGACATAGCGCGCGCGCGATTCTTGTGCTGCGAGCGCTCCTCCTGACATTCCACGACGATCCCCGTCGGCAGATGCGTAATTCGAATCGCCGAGTCCGTCTTGTTGACGTGCTGGCCGCCGGCGCCCGACGCACGGTAGGTGTCGACCTTGAGGTCGGCCTTGTTGATCTCGATCTCGCCGATGTCCTCGGGCTCGGGGAACACGGCCACGGTGCAGGTCGAGGTGTGAATGCGGCCTTGCGCCTCGGTCTCTGGCACGCGCTGCACGCGGTGCACGCCCGACTCGAACTTGAGCTTCGAGTACGCGCCCTTGCCCGCGACGCGCGAGATGACCTCGCGATAGCCGCCGTGCTCGCCGGTATTCGAGCTCAACACCTCGACGGTCCACCCCTGACGCTCCGCGTAGCGGCTGTACATGCGAAACAGGTTACCGGCGAAGATCGCGGCCTCGTCGCCACCCGTGCCGGCGCGCACCTCGAGGAACAGGTTCGCGTCGTCGTGCGGGTCCTTGGGCACGAGATGCAGCAGCAGTTGCCGCTCGAGTGCGGCGAGCCTTCCCAAGAGCTCCTTGTGCTCGTCGTCGGCGAGAGCGCGCATGTCTAGCTCCGCGCTCGCGCGCAGCTCCGCAGCCGCCGCGAGATCGCGCTCGAGCTCGCGATGGAGGTTGAAGTCGCGGGCGACGGCGTCGAGGCGCGAATATTCTTTCGAAAGCTCGCGGAAACGATCCTTGTCCTTGGTCGCTGCGGGATCGCCGAGCAGCCGGGCGACCTCTTCGTGCCGCTCGACCAACTCCGTGAGCTTGAGGCGCAGCGACTCCTTCACTTCAATGCCGTTGCGCTTGCGATCGGCAGCGCGCGTTGCTCGCGTGGGATCGACAGGCCGCTCCAGAACAAGGCGATATCGCCGAGCTTCTGGGGATCGAGCCCGCTCGCAAAGAGTTCTTGCAGCTCCGCCATCGGCAAATTGTCGAAGAATCACTGGGGGATCACAAGCCAAGGGCCGCGCGGCGCGGACTCGCAGCGCCATCGGAGCCACGCCGTAGTCGGGCATTAATCGGCCGACGCCTGGGTTATATTGAGGCCATGAAACGCGCGTTACTGCTGATCCTCGCCGCGACGGTCGCGGCGCCCGCCGTGGCCCAGACGATCGACTTGAGCACACGCGAGGTGCAGATAGATTCGCACCTGTTGCGCGGCGAGATCGCACTCGATCGCCGGGATCTCACGACCGCCGCGAACGAGTTCCTGGCGGCCGCGCTGCTCGCCGAAACGCCCGATCCCGCGGAGCGCGCCACGCGCATCGCCCACGAGCTCGAGCTCACCGAAGCGGGCTTGCAGGCTGCGCGCCGCTGGCGCGAGCTCGCGCCCGAGGACGAGCGCCCCGCGTGGTACCTGGGCGTGTTCGAGACGCGCAGCAATCGTATACCGCGCGCGATCGAGGAGTTCGAGACGTTCATCCGCTCGCTCGACGAGGTGCGCACGGGCTTCGCGCTCGTGCTCGAGGCGCTCGGCGACGAGCCCTACACCGACAGGGCAACGGCCATCATGCAGGCGCTCAATGCGACGTTCCCCGGCGTGCCCGCGGGGCAGTACGCGCTCGCGCGGCTCGCGTTGCGCTCCGGGGATTTCGAGCTCGCGCTCACGAACGCGGAGGCCGCGAGCAGGTCCGACCCGGATTGGATCGAGGCGCAACTGCTCTACGCACGCACGCTGCTCGTCACGGGCCGCAGCGAGCGGAGCCTCGCGATCGCGGCCGACCTCGCGGAGCGGCACGACGAAGTCGAGGTGCAGCTTCAATACGCCGAGCTGCTGCTCTCGGCGGGCAGGCCACGCGAAGCCGAGGCGCGCCTGAACGAGATCCTCGCCACCAATCCCGGCTTGCCCGAAGCCACGCGCGCGCTCGCGTTTCTCGCGATGACGGAGGAGCGCATCGAGGACGCGAAGCGCTACTTCAACGAGCTGCGCGCCGAGCCCAACTACCGCAGCGAGGCGTTCTACTACTTGGGAAGGCTCGCCGAGACCGAACGCGATTTCTTGCAGGCCACGCGCTCCTACGCGCGCGTCACCGAAGGCACGCATGCCGTCGAGGCGCAGTTGCGTACGGCGCGCATCATGTTCGCCGAGCAGAACGACCGCGAGGGCGCCGTGCGGCATCTTCGCGATTTCGGCGAGGCCAACCCGCGGTTCGCAACCGACATGCTCGTCGCGCAGGCGCAGCTGTTGGTGCAAATGGGGCAGCCCGGGGAGGCCATGCGGGTCTTCGATACGGCGCTCGCCGAACGGCCCGACGACCCGGCGCTGCACTCCGCACATGCGCAGCTCTACGTCATCCAAGTGCAGAGCCTCGTCGAACGCGGCGCGCTCGACGACGCGGAGACGCTGCTCGACGAGGGGCTGGAGCGCTACGCAGACAACCTCTCGCTGCGTTACTCGCTCGCGCTGCTCTACGAGGATCAGGACCGCAACCGCAAGGCGCTCGAAGTCCTCGAGGCGCTCGCCGAGGAGCATCCCGACGATGCGGCGGTTCTCAACGCCTACGGCTACCTGCTCACGGACGAGTTCGGCCGCCACGAGCAGGCACGCGACTACATCGAGCGCGCGCTCGCGCTCAATCCCGACAGCGCTGCCATCATCGACAGCATGGGCTGGGTGCTGTTCAAGCTCGGCGACCTCGAGGCCGCGCGCGACTAACTCGAGCGCGCCTATCGCCTCGAGCCCGAGGGTGAGATCGCGGCGCATCTCGTCGACGTGCGTTGGCGGCTCGGCGAGCGCGCCAGCGCGCTCCAGCTGTTGCGCGAGTCGCTCGAGGCCAATCCCGACAGCCCTCACTTGCGGGAGCTCACCGACCGTCTCGGGCCATGAAGGTCGCCCGCGCGGCGCCGGCGTTGCTCGTCGCGGCAGCGCTGCTCACGGGATGCGCAACGCTGCGCGTCGGCACGGACGGGCGCAGCTTCGAGGAGCGCCGCGACGTGCTCGCGGCAGTCGACGCTTGGGAGATGCGCGGCCGGCTCACCGTCGATACCGGCGACGGCGCGTTCCAGGGCCGGTTCAGCTGGCGCCAGGACGTAAGCTCGCTCGAGCTCGTCGTTCGCACTGCGCTCGGCGCCGGCGTGCTCCAAGTCGCGGGACCGCGCGACGCTCTCACGGTGACCGCACGCGGCGAGACGCGGACGCTCGTCGATCCCGAGCGCGAGCTCTCGGAGCTCGTCGGCTGGTGGCTGCCCATCGGCAGCTTGCCCGCTTGGCTGGTCGGGCTGCCCGATCCCGATTTTCGGGCGGCGACCGAGCTTGGGAGCGACGGCACGCTCGCGGCGTTCGAGCAACGGCTCTGGCGTGCTGCCTATCCCGTCTATCAACTCGCCGACGGCGAAGGTCGCGCGGGTACCGTGCTCGTGCCGCGGCGCATCGACCTCACGCACGAGGATCTCGAGCTCAAACTCACGATCGACGAGTGGCGTCCCGCGAGTAGCGCACGCTCGCCTTGAATGAAGCGCTACCGGCCCGCCACAATAGAGGCTTGGGGCGTAGCCAAGCGGTAAGGCAACGGGTTTTGATCCCGTCATACGTAGGTTCGATTCCTACCGCCCCAGCCACTCGTGACGAGTGACCGACAACCAGGAGCCGGACCTTGGACCCGATCTCGACGACGATCTTCTCAGGCCGTGCTCACCCCGCCCTCGCACGCGACATCGCGTATCACTTAGGCCTCTCGCTCGGCCGCATCGCGGTGAGCCGCTTCAGCGACGGCGAAATCAATGTCGAGATCATGGAGAACGTGCGCGGCCGCGACGTGTTCATCGTGCAGCCGACCTGCCCGCCCGTGAACGAGAACCTCATGGAGCTCTTGATCATGGCGGACGCGTGTCAGCGCGCCTCGGCGGCGCGCGTCACGGCCGTGATCCCCTACTTCGGCTACGGCCGCCAGGACCGGCGCCGGCGCGCCGCGCGCGTGCCGATCACGGCCAAGCTCGTCGCCAACCTCATTGCGACGGCGGGCATCGACCGCGTGCTGTTCGTCGACGTCCACGCCGACCAGATCACCGGGTTCTTCGACATCCCCGTCGACAACGTCTACGCGTCGCCCGTTCTGCTCGGCGATGCGTGGAAGCAGAAATACAAGGACATGGTCGTCGTGTCGCCCGACGTCGGCGGCGTCGAGCGCGCCCGGGCACTCGCCAAGCGGCTCGACGACGCGGGCCTCGCGATCATCGACAAGCGCCGTCCGCAACCCAACATGGCCGAGGTCATGAACGTCATCGGCGAGGTGTCGGGCAAGACGTGCGTGCTCGTCGACGACATGGTCGACACCGCCGGCACGCTCTGCCAAGCGGCCTCGGTGCTCAAGCAGCGCGGCGCCGTCCGTGTCGTGGCCTACATCACCCACCCCGTGCTGTCGGGGCCCGCCGTCGAGCGCATCAAGGAGTCGGCGCTCGATGAGATCGTCGTGACCGATACGATCCCTTTGAGCGACGCGGCCCGGGCCTGCTCGCGGATCCGGCAGCTCTCCGTGGCCGAGCTCCTGGCCGAAACCCTGCGCCGCATCAACGAATCCGACTCGGTGAGCTCCCTGTACCTCGACTAGCCCGGCCGGCTTTGGCCCTGCTATGATGCGCGGCTTCCTGGAGGTACCGCCCCGTGAACGTGAAAGCCACCTTCGAACTGGCCGGAGAGCCACGCGCGCAGCTCGGCCGCACCGATAGCCGCCGCCTACGCAAAGCCGGCAAGGTGCCCGCCATCCTCTATGGCGGCGGCGAAGCCCCCGAAGCCGTGGCGCTCGACCACAACACGCTCAAGCATCAGATGAGCCGCGAGGCGTTCTTCACGAGCATCCTCACGCTCAAGGTGGGCGCGAAAGCACAGCAGGTGGTCGTCAAGAGCGTCGAACGCCACCCGGTCAAGCCGCAGATCATGCATCTCGACTTGCAGCGCGTGCGCGAGGACGTCGAGATCACGCTGTCCGTGCGCATCCACTTCACGGGCGAGGCCGAGGCCAAGGGCGTCAAGGACCAAGGCGGCGTCGTCGATCACTTGATGACCGACGTCGAGATCCGCTGCTTGCCGCGCCACTTGCCGGAGTACCTCACACTCGACGTCACGAACCTCGAGCTCAACCAGCTCTACCACTTGTCGGACATCAAGCTGCCCGAAGGCGTAACGCTCGTCGCGCTCGCGGGCGGCCACGATCACCCGGTCGTCGCCGTGAACCCGCCGCGCGCCGAGGAAATCGACATCCCGGTCGAGGCCGAGACGCCCGCAGGCGAAGTGCCGGCGTTGGCCCAAGCCGAACCGGCCGCCGAAGGCGAAGCCGGCGCCGAGGCGAAGGGCGACGCCAAGGGCGCGAAACCCGAAGCGGCCAAGGCCAAGCCCGAAGGCAAGAAGTAGCACGCGCTTCCGCACCGCCGCCCCCAAAGGCCGCCGCATGGCGGCCTTTCTCGCTAGGAGGTGCCGGTGTTACGGTTTCGGTTCAGCCGAATCTTCTTACCCGCCCGTTGGCTCTTCGGGAAAACCCAAACCGTAACACCGGCACCTCATGGGCACGCAAATCGACCTCATCGTCGGGCTGGGTAACCCCGGCCCGGAGTACGCGACGACTCGCCACAACGCGGGCTTCTGGTTCGCCGACCTCCTCGCGAAAGAGAACGGCGGGACGTTCACGAGCGCCCGCAAACTCCACGGGGACAGCGCCGAGATCAAGATTGCCGGCCACCGGATCCGACTGCTCAAGCCCATGACGTACATGAACCTCAGCGGCCAATCGGTGAGCGCAACGATCAATTACTACAAGATCCCGGTGGAGCACGTGCTCGTCGCCTACGACGAGCTCGACCTGCCGCCGGGCCGCGCGCAGCTCAAGTTCGACGGCGGCAGCGCCGGCCACAACGGCGTCACGAACGTGATCGAGCACGTCGGGTCGAAGTTCTGGCGCCTGCGCTTCGGCGTTGGCCACCCGCGCGACAAGGAGCACGTCGGCGGGCGCACGAACGTCATCGACCACGTGTTGAAGCGCGCCGGCGGCGATGAGGAAGTAACGCTGCGCGAGAAATTGGCGGAAGCGGCCGCCCTCCTGCCCGTGCTGCTCGAGCATGGCGCGGAGCGCGTCAAGAATCGCTTGCACACCCGCAAGCCGGAAAC
>DATFFV010000063.1:0-4355 GCA_035249885.1 Gammaproteobacteria bacterium
CGTCGTCGTGCCGCGTTATCCCGCGGACGCCGGGGCCGTCGAGCAGCGGGTGCGCGCGCGCGGATTTGCCGCGACGCGCAAGACGGCCGTCGATGCGGGCATGCCCGCGCCGGGCCGCGGCGGCGTGCTGGTCGTCGACACCGTGGGCGACCTCGGGCGGCTCTACGCGATCGCCGATCTCGCGTTCGTGGGCGGCAGCCTGTTCTTCCGCGGCGCCAACAAGGGCGGCCACAACCTCATGGAGCCGGCGATTCTCGGCGTGCCCGTCGTATTCGGGCCGTACAACTTCAGCTTCAAGGAAACCGTCGACGACTTGCTTCAAGCGAACGCCGGCAAGCTCGTGCGCAACGCTGCCGAGCTCTCCGCTGCCGTCGTCGCGCTCGTGACCGATCGCGACTCACGGCGCGCGCTCGGGCGCCGCGCGCAAGAAGTCGTCTACTCGCGTCAAGGGGCGACGTCGCGCAATTACGCGCTACTCGCGCCGCTGTTGCGCGCACAGCGTTAGCGCTTGCCACGCCAAGCCGTAAGGCCCCAAAATGCCGCGACACTCCAAGGACTTGGACGCTTCATGAGCAAAAAGCACGTCTTCATCGGTGACATCGACTGCGGCTCCGATCAGCTGTTTCTGATCGCTGGGCCGTGCGTCATCGAAGAAGAATCCCTCATGATGCGGACCGCCGAGCGGCTCAAGAAGATCTCGGCCAGTTTGGCTCTACCGCTCGTCTTCAAGTCGTCGTTCTCGAAGGACAACCGCAGCTCGCTCGAGTACTACCAGGGACCGGGTCTCGAAGCGGGCCTCAAAATGCTCGAGAAGATCAAGCGCGAGTTCGAGCTGCCGATCCTCACGGACATCCACTACCCGTACCAGGCCGCGCCGGCCGCCGAGGTGTGCGATGTCATCCAGATTCCGGCTTACCTTTGCATGCAATCGGAGCTCGTCGTCGCGGCCGCCAGGACGGGTGCCGTCGTCAACATCAAGCATGGCCAGTTCCTGGCGCCCGAGAACATGGCGAAGCCCTGCAAGAAGATCGAGGACTCGGGCAACGATCGAATCATCGTGACGGAGCGCGGTTACACGTTCGGCTACAACGATCTCGTCGTCGACCCACGCAGCTTCTATCTGCTGAACCAAATCGGTTACCCCGTTGTGTTCGACGCCGGCCATTCGATCCGCAAGTACGGCATCCCGAGCAAGGACCCGCGCGGCAGTGCGCGGCAGTTCCTGACGACGCTCGCGCGTGCCGCTATCGCGGCTGGTGTCGACGGCTTCTTCATCGAGTCGCACCCGAATCCGCCCGAGGCGCTCTGCGATGCGGCGAGCCAATACGCTCTCGATGATCTCGAGAGCTTCATGCGGCCGCTTATCGACATCCACAATTTGGTCCGCTCGCAGACCGTGCACTAAAGGAAAGTATGGAGCTATATCTCGACTCCGTCGATTTCAAAGAGATCGAAGCCGCTCTCGACTTCGGTTTCATCAAAGGGCTCACGACGACGCCCACGTTCATGCATCGGCATGGCATCACCGACATCGACGGCGCCATCAAGAAGCTGTCGAAGATGGTGCCCGAGCTCCAGGTCGAGGCTCTCGGCGAGACGCCGGATAAAATCGTCGCCGAGGCCGAGCGCATCATGGGCTTAGGACTCGAGCGCCCGCCCGTCTTCAAGGTGCCGATCTCGAACGACGGTGTGAAGGCGTGCCACCGTCTGCGCGCGCGTGGCTACCGCGTCAATGTGCATTTGATCTACACGCTCAATCAGGCCTACATGGCGATGGAAGCGGGCGCTTCGTTCATTTGTCCGCTCGCGGGCCGCATGCAGGACCAAGGGCACGATGCGATTCAGCTTTTTACGCAGTGCGTCGACATCATCGACCGCTACGGCTACGACAGCAAAGTCATGTTCTCGTCCGTTCGCCACGCCGAGCACGTGCGCCAAGCCATGCTCACGGGCGCGCACGTCTGCACGATGCCGTTCTCCGTGATGAAGGGCCTCTGCGAGAACACGCTCACGGCGCTGGGCACGGCGCAGTTCCGCGAGCACACGGCGCTCATGACGATGCGCGTCAAGGACGTCGTCCGGGATACGAACCCCGTGTGTCAGACGAGCGACACTTTGACGGCAGCGATGGTCAAGATGACCGAGTCGCGGCTCGGTGTCGTGACGCTCGCCGACGCCGCGGGCAACGTCGCGGGCGTGTTCACCGACGGCGATCTGCGGCGCAAGCTTCAGGCCGACGGGCGCGGCATTCTCGACAAGTCGCTTGCGGCGATCGGCTTCTCGAAGACGCCGGTCACGATCGACCGCGAGGCGCTGCTCAACGACGCGGTCAAGCTGTTCAAGAAGGCCGAAATCGACAGCATTGTCGTCGTCGACGGCACGCGACCCGTGGGCGTGCTCGATGTTCAGGATCTCATCAAGCTCGGGTTATTGGGCCAAGAGCACCTCTGATATGGTCTCCAAGGCCGAGCTCGAAGTCTTCGGAAGACTCGGCGGCACGTTCGTCACACCCATCGCGGCGCTCGCCGAGCGCGCGCGCACGATCCGCGGTTTCGTCGCCGACTGGGACGGTGTCTTCAACGCCGGAGCGAAGGGCGAGGGCGCCGAGAGCACCTACAGCGAGCCCGACTCGATGGGCACGAACCTGCTGCGCTATGCGCTTTGGCGGGCGCACGGGGCCCTGCCGATTGCGGCGCTGATCACGGGCGCCGAGAATCCTTCGGCGCGCAGGTTCGCGCTGCGCGAGCACTTTCACGCGATCTACTACGGAGCGCGGACCAAGACGGCTGCGATCGAGGCGCTCTGTCGCGCGCACGGTGTGTCGTCGGACCGGTTCGTCTGTGTGTTCGACGACGTCAACGATCTCGGCATGGCGTTCGCGTGCGGCATTCGCGTCTACGTGCAACGCAGCGCGAGCCCGCTGCTGCGCGACTACGTCGTTCGGCAAGGCCTTTGCGACTACGTGACCGCCCACCCGCCCGAGCGGCACGCCGTGCGCGAGGTCTGCGAGCTCATGCTTGGGCTGCTCGGCGCGTTCGACGCCGTGGTCGCGTCGCGCGTCGCTTGGGATCGCGAGTACGCCGCGTACTTCGCGGCGCGCCAAGCGCTGACCACCGAGTTCATCGACCAGCGCGTCAAAGACTGACATGGGCGTCTGGCGCGTCGTCGTTTATCTACTGCTGCCGTACGCACTTGGCGTGCTCGTCTGGCGCGGCCTTCGGTATCCCGCGTATTGGTATCGCTGGCCGGAGCGCTTCGGTTTCGTGCCCTCGCTGTCAGGGTCACGCACGATTTGGGTTCACGCTGTGTCGGTCGGCGAGGTTCGTTCCGCGGCGCCGCTCGTCGCCGAGCTCGTGCTGCGCTACCCGGAGCACCGCGTCATCGTCACGACCATGACGCCCACGGGCTCGCAACAGGTGCGCGAGCTGTTCAGCGAGCGCGTGAGCCACTGCTACGTGCCCTACGACTTCCCGGATGCCGTGCGCCGGTTCCTCGACCGCATCCGCCCCGAGGTCGCCATCGTCGCCGAGACGGAATTCTGGCCGAACGTTTTCGCGGAGTGCGGCCGGCGGGGCATTCCGTTGCTGCTCGTCAACGGCCGCGTGTCGCAGGCCTCGCTGCGCGGCTACCTGCGCGTGCCGAACGTCACGCGCACGATGCTCGCGAACGCCGACTTGTTGTGCGCGCAAACGTCCGTCGACGCGCAGCGGCTGCGCAACCTCGGCGCCAACCCCAAGCTCGTGCACGTCACGGGCAATCTCAAGTTCGACGTCGAGCTGCCGCGCGAGCTGCTCGCCGAGGCGAGCGCGTTGCGCGAGCAGTGGGGACGCTACCGGCCCGTGTGGATCGCGGCGAGCACCCACGGCGGCGAGGAGCGCAAGGCGCTCGCGGCGTTTCGCACGCTGGCGGAGCGTTATCCGGAGCTACTGCTCGTGCTCGTGCCGCGCCACCCCGAGCGCTTTGGCACCGTGGCGCGGCTGTGCCGGCGCCGCGGGTTCAAAGTGGCGCTGCGCAGCCGCACGCCGGGCGCCCTGCCGCCGGGGACCGAGGTGCTCGTCGGCGACACGATGGGCGAGCTCCAGCGGCTCTACGCCGCCGCCGACGTCGCTTTCATCGGCGGTAGCCTCGTCGCGCACGGCGGCCAAAATCTGCTCGAGGCGTGCGCCGTGGACGTGCCCGTGATCTTCGGCCCCCACATGTTCCACTTCGAGGAGAGCAGCGCCATGGCGCTCGAGCGCGGCGCCGCACGACAGGTGCACGACGTCGCGGGGCTCGTCGCGGCCGTCGCGCTGTACCTCGACGAGCCCGAGCTGCGGCGCGCCGCGGGGCGAGCCGCGCACACGCTCGTCAGCGAC
>DATFFV010000064.1:0-3776 GCA_035249885.1 Gammaproteobacteria bacterium
GGCGCCCGAAACGAGCGCGGCCTCGGTGGCGTTGGCCGCGGGCAGCACGAGCGCGTGGCCGGCCTCGAGCGCCGCGAGCACGGCCGGCAGCGCGCCGTTGATCGGCTTGAGGTCGCCGTTCAGGGCCAGCTCGCCGAGAAACTCGGTGCCGGCCACGGGCCACGCGGCGCCCTGCTCGGCCATGATGACGCCGAGCGCTACGGCCAAGTCGAACCGGCCGCCTTGTTTCGGGATGTCGGCAGGCCCCAGGTGCACGGTGATGCGGCTCACGGGGACCTTGAAGCCCGACGTGGCGATGGCCGCGCGCACGCGGTCCTTGCTCTCGCGCACGGCGCCCGCTGGCAAGCCCGTGACGGCGAAGGTCGGCAGCCCGGCGGCGAGGTGCACCTCGACGGTGACGGCGTAGGCGTCGAGCCCGGCTTGGCCGCGGCTCAAGATACTCGCGAGGGCCACGCGCGGCCTGCGGCCGCGGCGGGCGGCCGGCAGCTACTTGGACAGGTGCTTCTCGAGGTCGCCGAGGCGGGCTTCCATCTGCTCGAGCTTGGCGCGCGTGCGCTCGAGGACGGCGCGTTGCAGGTCGAACTCCTCACGGCTCACGAGCTCCATGCGCTCGATTCCCGACTGGAGCAGCGTCTTGAAGTTGCGCTCCAGATCCTGGCCGAGCACCTTGAGGTTTTGCGGCACCGACTCGGCCAGCTGGCGGGCGAGCTCGTCCAAACTGAAACGCGTCGATCTAGAGTCCATTGCACGTTCTCCGCCGGCGGCTTGCCAGCACTGAATCTCGAGGGATTGGCCAGAAACGCGATCATAGCCGGTGCTCTAGGCGCGCTTTAAGATTTGACTTAATGTTTAGCCCTGGAAAGCCGGGGAACGACGTGATTTGAGTCACACGGGCCTCGGGCTGCGGTTGTTACACTCCGCGGGATCGAGCCACCTTTTGAGCCCGAAACCATGAGCTTGCGAATCGCCCACGGCACCTTATTCCTGGCATTGCTGGGGACGGCGGCCTATGGCGCCGACGTCTACCGCTCGACCGCGCCCGATGGCACGGTCATTTACACCGATCGGCCGCAAGGGGCCGATTCCGAGTACGTCACGACGACGAGCCCCACGACCGCACGGCCCGCGGCCAATACGGCCGCGGCGCGCGCACCGGGCGCGACCCCGGCGGCCCTGCCGCAAGCCCCCGGCAACCCGACGTTGCCCGAGGGGCCGTCTTCCGACGAGCTCCGCGGGCAACGGCAAAAGAACTGCGAGATCGCCCGCGAGCGCTTGGACCGTTACAACCTGTCGCGGCGGCTGTTCAGGACCAATGCCGCCGGCGAGCGCGAGTATCTCGACGACGCCGCGGTCGCCGACGCGCGCGCCAAGGCCGTCGCGGATGTCCAAGACTGGTGCGATTGAGCCCACTGCCGAAGCCTCCACGCCGCGCACGACGTTAGTACCGCCGCCGCGGCCGAACGCGTCGGTCGCCGGCTCTGCGCGCGTGCCGAGCTCGCCGCTCGACGCCTCGCTCGACGCCTTTTTCATCCCGGATTTTTGCGCGCCGCGAATGGTGTTCGCGGTCGTGCTCGTCGCCGAGCTGGTCGCCGTTACGCTCGCGCTCGCGCGCCCCGATGCGGCCTTTTTGAGCGAGCTCGCGCGAATCTCCATGTTTCTGCAATGGGTGGGTCTCACGAGCGCGGGCTTGCTCTGCTACTCGCGCCGCCGGCTCGCCGCCTTGAGCGTGGTGAAGAGCTCGGCCGCCGTGTTCGCACTCATGCTGCTCAACACGGCGCTGATCTCCGAGCTTGCGCTCTGGCTCGGCACGGCGTTCGGCGCCGGGGGTATCACGTCGACGCTGTTCCCGAGCGAGCACTGGTCGTTCCTATTGCGCAACTGCGGCATCGCCGTCATCGTCACGGCACTGTTGCTGCGGTACTTCTTCGTCACGCATCAGTGGCAGAAACATCTGCGCGCCGAAGCGCAGTCGCGCATTCAAGCGCTGCAGGCGCGTATCAGACCGCACTTCCTCTTCAACAGCATGAACACGATCGCGGCGCTGACGCGCAGCGACCCGCGGCGCGCCGAGGAAGCCGTCGAGGACTTGGCGGATCTCTTTCGCGCCACGCTGCGCGACTCGCACAGCCCGTTGCGTCTCAAAGAGGAGCTCGAGCTCTCGCGTATCTACCAGCGCATCGAGGCGCTGCGGCTTGGGAGCAGGCTCGCCGTGAGCTGGGACGTGGCCGAGCTGCCGATGCGCGCGTTCGTGCCGGGGCTCACGGTCCAGCCGCTGCTCGAGAACGCGATCTATCACGGCATCGAGCCGCTCGAGAACGGTGGCACGGTCACGGTCGCCGGGCGTGTCGTCGATGGCGAGGTCGAGATCGTCGTGAGCAACCCCGTGGCGCCGCCGCGTGCCGGCGCCGAGGAGCGCACCGGTAACCGCATCGCGCTCGACAATATCCGCCAGCGGCTCGATCTCGCGTACGGCGGCCGCGGCTCGTTGACGGTCGACCGGCAGCCCGAGCGTTACACCGTCACGGTGCGTTTCCCGTACGCCGAATGAGCGGATTACCCCTGAGTGTCCTCATCGTCGACGACGAGCTGCCGGCCCGCGAGCGTCTCGAGCGTCTCGTCGCCGAGCTCCCGGGCTGCGCCGTCGCGGGCGTGTGCTCGAGCGGCGCCGACGCGCTGCCGCTCGTCGGCAAGCTCAATCCCAGCGTCGTGCTGCTCGACATCCGCATGCCCGGCATGACAGGCATCGAGGTCGCGCGGCACTTGGGCGCGCTCGAGAACCCGCCGGCGATCGTTTTTACGACGGCCTACGACGAGTACGCTTTGGAAGCATTCGACTCGCAAGCCGTGGGCTATCTCTTGAAGCCCGTGCGCCGCGAGCGCCTCGAGCAGGCGCTCAAGCATGCCTCGCGGCTGAAACCGCCGCAGCTCCACGTGCTCGCGACGTCGACCGCACCGCTCGTGACGCGGCAGCACGTCGCCGTGCGGGTGCGCGACGAGCTCAAACTCATTCCTGTAAAGGAGATTCGCTACTTTCGCGCGGATCAGAAATACGTCACGGTACGGCACACGCGCGGCGAGGATCTCATCGACGAATCCTTGAAGCAGCTCGAGGAAGAGTTCGCGCGCGAGTTCGTGCGCGCGCATCGCAGCCTGCTCGTCGCCGTGGCGCACATCGAGTCGCTCGAGCGCGCGGGTGAGGAAGGTTACGCTCTGAAATTGCGCGGCGAGACCGAACCGCTCGCCGTGAGCCGGCGGCAGCTCGCCGAGCTGCGCAAACGGTTGACGGGTCGCTAGACGAGGACGCAACGAGATGGCCGAGACGCCGGCGGGCACAGAACCGAACGCCAAGCCGCCTGTCCCTCCCGATCAGGAGTGGGCGAGTCTCGCCGCTTCGCTCGCGGCCGAGAAAACCGCGCGCGGCGGGACGCGCACGCCCGAGGAGGCGAGGCCACCGCCGGGGGTGCAGCGCGCGGTGCTGTCGAGCTCGGTCGCGCTCTTGCTCGCGTTCATGGCCATCGTCGTGGCCGCGATGATGTGGTGGCAGTATCGGCAGTTCTACGTCTCCCTCGACGAGACCGACGCGGCCACGGCCGTCGCGCTCGAGCGCGTGCGCGCCGACCAGCGCGCGTTGCAGGACCGCGTCGCGGACACGAACGAGGACATCGCGACGCTGCGGCGGCTCGACACGAGCCTCGGCGAGCGGCTCGAGGCGCTGCCGGGGCGCTTCGTCGCGCTCGAGCAGCGGCTCGACGCCGTGCAGGGCGGGTCGTTCGCCG
>DATFFV010000065.1:0-11818 GCA_035249885.1 Gammaproteobacteria bacterium
GCTGGTCGTCGGCGAGCGTCTCGCGCGTGTCGTCCTCGTCTCTGATCTCGACGCTGATCTCGTATTCGCCGAGACGAATGCGATCGCCGGAGAACAACCGCTGCGGGTTGCCGCGGCCGACGGGTTGCTCGGCGTCGTTGACGTAGACGCCGTTCGTCGACGTGTCGACGATGTAGTAACTGCCGGAACGATAGTCGATGCTTGCGTGGCGGCTCGAGAGGTAGCGCTGGCCGTCGGGCAGCACCCAATCGCTTTCGAGCGAGCGGCCGATCGTGCCGCCGTTACGCCCGAACTCCATCGAGCCCCGTTCGCCGAGTCCTTGGCGATGGCGACTGATGATTTGTAGACGTAAAGCCATATGGATCCTTGATCGTCGGGCACGGCCTACCCGTGCCCCAAGCCGAGCGTTCCCCCGTGCGCGAGCATAGCCTTGGGCGCGCTGCAGCTCGCAGCGCCGCGCGCGATTACTGTGACCCGGCTCTCAGAACACCCTGTGTTAAGCTCCGCTTGCGTAGTCAGGACGGACGGGCATGCCAGCGAAGCCGATTTTTCGCGTCGTTTTTCTCAATCAAGGCAAGGTTTACGAGGTATACGCTCGGCACGTGAGCCAAACGGGCTCGTTGTTCGGTTTCGTCGAGATCGAGGAGCTCGTGTTCGACGCGCGCAAAGGCGTCGTCGTCGACCCGGCCGAGGAGCGGCTGCGCATCGAGTTCGCCGGCGTCAAGAGAACCTACCTGCCGATGCACTACGTGCTGCGCATCGACGAGGTCGACAAGCAGGGCGTCAGCAAGATCACGAACGCGGAAGGCGGCAACGTCGCGCAGTTCCCCATGCCGGTGTACGCGCCCCAGGGTAAGGGCGGACCCACGGAACGTTGACGAGCGCCGAGTTGCCTATCTCGCTTCAGAACCCGTCGTGACGCTGCGCTTCGTCTCGCTCGGCAGCGGCAGCCGCGGCAACGCCTCACTCGTCGAGTTCGGCTCCACGCTGCTCATGGTCGATTGCGGGTTGCCGTGCAAGGTCGTCGAGGAACGCCTCGAAGCCGTTGGCCGGCACCCGCGCGACATCACGGCCGTGCTCGTGACGCACGAGCACGCCGATCATGCGCAGGGCGTCGCGACCTTCACGAAGCGGCACAACACGCCCGTCTGGTTGACGCCCGGCACGGCGAGCGCGCTGCCGACGATCACGCGCGTCCACCACTTGAGCAGCCACCGCGAGCTCGCGATCGGCGGCATCAGCGTGCAGCCGTACCCCGTGCCACACGACGCGCGTGAGCCGTGCCAGTTCACGTTCGCCGCAGCCGGCCGACGGCTCGGCATGCTCACCGACGCGGGCCACGTGACGCCGCATATGTACGAGCGGCTCGCGGGCTGCGACGCGCTCGCGCTCGAGTGCAACCACGACTTGGGCTCGCTGCAACGCGGCCCGTACCCCGACTCCCTCAAAGCGCGCGTGGCGTCGAAGTTCGGCCACTTGAACAACGACCAGACGACCGAGCTCTTGCGGCGCGTCGACTCCACGCGCGTGCAATGGGTCATGGGCCTGCACTTGAGCGAGCGCAACAACTCGCCCGGGCAGGTGCGCGCGGCGCTCAAAGTCGCGCTCGAGCACCTGCGCTACCCGCTGCATCTCGCCAGTCAAGACACACCGACGCCGTGGCTCGCTCTCGACTAGCTTCGTCGCGGAGCGCGTGAGTGGCGAGCCGCGCGGCGGCGAGAGTAGAATGCGCGTCCCGAGACGCTCACGAAGCGTGAGATGAACCCATGACGATGCTGCAGTTGGCCGGGCCGCCGGCGGCGACTGCGTTCCGCCTCAAAAAGCTCCGCGCCGAGCTCTGCTCGCTCGCTCCGACCGTGACCGACGTGGCCGTGCGCTTCGAGCACTTCGTGCACCTCCATCGTGCGCTCACGGACGCCGAGCGGCGCGTGCTCACGGCGCTGCTCGATTACGGCGGCGGTCCCGCGCCCACGGTAACGGGCCGACAGCGAATCTACGTCGTGCCGCGGCTCGGCACGATCTCGCCTTGGGCGTCGAAGGCCACCGATATCGCCAAGCTCTGTTCGCTGCCCGTGCGCCGCGTCGAGCGCGGCCGCCTCTTCGAGCTCATGGCTCGCGCCGTGCTCAAGGATGCCGAGCTCGCCGCCATCGCACCGCTGCTGCACGACCGCATGACCGAGACGTTGCTCACGGACGCGCCGAAGCGCGAAGTGCTGTTCGCCGAGCATGGGCCGCGGCCCGTACGCATCGTCGACGTCAATATGGGCGGCCGCGCCGCGCTCGAGCGCGCCAACGGCGAGCTCGGCCTCGCGCTCTCGGGCGACGAGATCGACTATCTCACCACCCAGTTCAAGGCGCTCGGGCGCAACCCCAGCGACGTCGAGCTCATGATGTTCGCGCAGGCGAACTCGGAGCACTGCCGCCACAAGATCTTCAACGCCGACTGGATCATCGACGGCAAGCGCGCGCCGAAGAGCCTGTTCGCGATGATTCGCAACACGCACGCGCGCTCACCCGAAGGCGTGCTGTCGGCCTACAAGGACAACGCGGCCGTTGTCGCGGGCGCCGAGGCTAGAGGGTTCTGGCCCGACCCGACGACGGGCGTCTACGGCTACTCGACCGAGCCCGCGCACCTCGTCATGAAGGTCGAGACGCACAATCACCCCACCGCGATCTCCCCGTTCCCGGGCGCGGCGACGGGCTCGGGCGGTGAGATCCGCGACGAAGGCGCGACGGGCCGCGGCGCGAAGCCGAAAGCCGGGCTCGTCGGCTTCACGGTCTCGCACCTCGAGGTGCCGGGCTGGCGTCAGCCGTGGGAGCGTGCGTCGCCGGGCCGGCCCGACCGCATCGTCTCGCCGCTCGCGATCATGCTCGAGGGACCCATCGGCGCCGCAAGTTTCAACAACGAGTTCGGCCGGCCGAACCTCGCGGGCTATTTCCGCACGAGCCTGCTCGAGACGGGCGGCGCGTGGCGCGGCTATCACAAGCCGATCATGATCGCCGGGGGCTTGGGCAACATCCGCGCGGCCAACGTCGAGAAAGGCGTTCCGGGCCCCGGCGCCAAGCTCGTCGTGCTCGGCGGTCCCGCGATGCTCATTGGCTTAGGAGGCGGCGCGGCGTCGTCGCAAGGCAGCGGCGCGGGTGAAGCCGAGCTCGATTTCGCCTCGGTCCAGCGCGGCAACGCCGAGATGCAGCGCCGCGCCCAAGAGGTCATCGACACGTGTTCCGCGCTCGGCGCGCACAATCCTGTAGCCGCGATCCACGACATCGGCGCGGGCGGGCTTTCCAACGCCGTGCCCGAGATCGTCGATCACAGCCACTGCGGCGCCACGATCGACTTGCGAGCCATCCCGAACGACGAGCCCGGCATGAGCCCGCTGGAGCTCTGGTGCAACGAATCGCAAGAGCGCTACATGCTGACCGTGGTGCCCGGCGATCTCGCACGCTTCATCGCCATCTGTGAGCGGGAGCGTTGCCCGTACGCCGTCATCGGCGAGCTCACGGCGAACCGCGAGCTCGTCGTGCGCGACTCGACGCTCGGCAACGTGCCCGTCGCCATGCCCATGGAAGTGCTGCTTGGGTTACCGCCGAAGATGACGCGGCAAGCTGCGCGCACGAAAGCGAAACCGCTCGAGTGGCGGCGCGAGCAGCTCGGGTTGGCCGCGGCCGTCGATCGCGTGCTCGCGTTCCCGGCCGTGGCCGACAAGTCGTTCCTCATCCATATCGGTGACCGCACCGTCGGGGGCTTGAGCTCGCGCGACCAGCTCGTGGGCCCGTGGCAGGTGCCCGTCAGCGACGTCGCCGTGACGGCATCCGCTTACGAGGGCTACACGGGCGAGGCGTTCGCGATGGGCGAGCGCACGCCCGTAGCGATTCACGCCGGGCCCGCGTCGGCGCGGCTCGCCGTCGCCGAAGCCGTGCTCAACATCTCGGCCGCGGACGTCGCCGCGCTCGGCGACATTCGCCTGTCGGCCAACTGGATGGCGGCCGCGGGCCATGCCGGCGACGACCACACCCTCTACGAGATGGTGCGCGCCGTCGGCGAGGAGCTGTGCCCGGCCCTGGCCCTGGCCGTCCCGGTCGGCAAGGACTCCTTATCTATGCGCACCGTCTGGAGCGACGGCGGCAAGGAGCGGGCCGTTACGGCGCCTGTGTCGCTCATCGTTTCGGCCTTCGCGCCCGTCGGCGACATTCGCCGCACGCTGACGCCGGAGCTCGTCCGCGAGCCGGGCTCGGCGCTCGTGCTCGTCGACCTCGCCAGCGGCTCGCAACGGCTCGGCGGCTCGTGCCTCGCGCAGTGCTACGGCCAGTACGGCGGCGCGCCGCCCGACGTCGATGACGCACAAGTTCTGACGCGCTGGTTCGCGGCGCAGCGCGCGCTGCGCGCCGCGGATCTCGTGCGCGCGTACCACGACCGCTCCGACGGCGGCCTGTTCGTCACGCTCGCCGAGATGGCGTTCGCCGCGCGCGTGGGTCTAGACGTTGCGCTCGACGCATCCCAAGCGGACCCGCTCGCCTACCTCTTCAACGAGGAGCTCGGCGCCGTGATCCAGGTGCTCGCCGCAGATCTGCCGCGCGTCGGCCAAGTGCTCGCCGAGCACCGGATCGAGCACGCGGTCGTCGGACACGTAGCGGAGCACGACGAGCTCGTCGTCACGCGCGGCGGCGCGGAGCTCTATCGAGCGGGGCGCGTCGACCTGCATCGCAAGTGGTCGGAGCTCACCTACCGCATGCAGGCGTTGCGCGACGATCCCGATTGCGCGCGCGAGGCCTACGAGGCGACGCTCGACGAGAAGGATCCCGGCCTCTGCGCCAAGCTCACGTTCCCGTTGCCCGCCGAGCGGCGAGCTGCCGCGAGCGTCGGCCGGCCCAAGGTCGCCGTGTTGCGCGAACAGGGAGTCAACGGCCAGCGCGAGATGGCTGCTACGCTCGACCGCGCCGGCTTCGAAGCTCACGACGTCCACATGAGCGACCTGCTTAGCGGTAGCAAAGGGCTCGACGGCTATCGCGGCGTCGTTGCGTGCGGCGGTTTCTCCTACGGAGACGTGCTCGGCGCCGGCGAGGGATGGGCGAAGACGATCCTCTATCACGACCGCGTGCGCCGCGAGTTCACGGAGTTCTTCGCGCGCGGCGACGCGTTCGCGCTCGGCGTCTGCAACGGTTGCCAGATGCTCGCGGCGCTCAAGGAGCTCATTCCCGGCACCGCCGTCTGGCCGAAGTTCTTGCGCAACCGTTCGGATCAATTCGAGGCGCGTCTGATACTCGTCGAGATCGCGCCGAGCCCGTCGGTGCTCATGCGCGGCATGGCAGGCTCACGGTTGCCGATCGTCACGGCGCACGGTGAAGGGCGCGCCGAGTTTGCTTCCGCCGGCGCGCTCGAGGAGTGCGATGCCAAGCTCGTCGCGGCGCGCTACGTCGCCAACGACGGCAGCGTCGCCACGCGCTATCCCGCGAATCCCAACGGCTCGCCGCGCGGCATCGCGGCTTTGAGCAATGTCGATGGCCGCGTGACCATCATCATGCCGCACCCCGAGCGCGTGTTTCGCACGGCGCAGTTGTCTTGGCATCCCGCGGATTGGGGCGAGTGCTCGCCGTGGCAGCGGCTGTTCGACAACGCGCGCGAGTGGGTCGACTAGCCGACAGGCTGCTAGCTCAAGCGCGTCACCCTTGTCGCCGCGCCGCGACAACGGGGCGAGCGCTTTTCCCCGCGTTTCGCGAGTTACAAGCCCCCGGTATGTAGCTGCACGCCGACAAACGCACGGACGATCGCGGTATAAGCACCGCGGGCGTCCAGCAACGGCGCGCCCTGCGCCCGTTTGTGACTACTGGCACGTTTCGTGCTCTATCCCCCCGAGGCGTTGCCGCAAAAAGACTGAGACCTGGCTCATAGACCCGCGCCGCGCTTGAAGATTAGGGTGGTTAGCGCCCACTCGCTAACCCAAGTGCCCGAGGGCCATTGCATGAATGAATCGATGGGAGCGCGATGGAAGGGCGTGGCGCTCGTGGCGTTGCTCGCCTTGGCAGGGAGTGGCTCCGCCGCGACGCAATTGCGTGGCACCGAAGCGCCGGATTTCGTCTTGAAGAGCCTCTCGGGCAAGAACCTGCGCCTGTCGGAGTACCGGGGCGAGGTCGTCATGCTGAGCTTTTGGGCGACCTGGTGCGGCGACTGCCGTGCGCAGCTTACGGAGCTCGCGGCCATGCGCGATCGCTACCAGGAGGCCGGCGTCGAGCTGCTCGCGGTGAGCCTCGATCAGAACGCGCGTCAGGCAAGCGAAGTGACGGCGGAGGCGAGCTACCCCGTGCTGCACGACGCGGCGGGCGAGGTGGGTCGACTCTACGACGTGACGAAGATGCCCGTCATGGTGCTCATCGATCGCGGCGGCGTCGTTCGCGAGGTCTTCGAAGGCTTTCGTCGCGGCAACGAAGAGCAGTACCTCGAGCGCGTGCAGGCGTTACTGCGCGAGTAACCGAGTCGGTACGGGGATTGGAGCAAAAGATGTCAGCCAGGTGGATCGCATCGGCGTCTCTCATGGTGCTCGCGGCCGCGGTGACCGCTCTCGCGACAGCGCAACAGGTGCCGGCGCAGGGCGCGGCTCAAGTGCCGGAGTTCGCGCCGCGCGCCGATTCGGCCGCCGAGCAGCGCGCCGAATTTCGCACGCTCGACGAGGACGTGCAGGACTTGAAGAAGCAGGTTCTCGACTTGAATCGCGACCTGTTCCTGCTCGAAGAGGAGCTCCTGTTCCAGTCGAATACGCAAACGGCCGTGTTCATCTCGATGGACGTCGGCGAGTTTTTCGGCCTCGACTCCGTGGAGCTCAAGATCGACAACAAGGACGTTGCCAATTACCTCTACACCGAGCGTGAGGCCGAAGCCCTGCTCAAGGGCGGCGTGCAGCGCCTCTTCATCGGCAACTTGAAGGCCGGCGAGCACGAGCTCGTTGCCGTGTTCACGGGTGAGGGGCCGCACACGCGCGACTATCGCCGCGCGGCGTCGCTGGTGTTCGAGAAAGGCATCGGACCGAAATTCATCGAGCTCACGATCTCCGATCGCGAGGTCAGGCAGCAGCCCGAGTTCGTCGTCAAGGAGTGGGAGTAACCCTTGGCCCGGCTGCTGACTTTGGCGGCGGCCGCGCTTGCGGTGCCGGCTGCCGACGCGGTGGCTGCGCGTGACAAGGACGACGGCATCGTCGTCCAAGACCTCGCCTATGGCGAGGTTCTGTTCGAGTTCTTCCAGGAAGACTATTTCTCGGCACTGACGCGTCTCATGGCCGCGCAGCAGCGCGGTGAGCTCGAAATTCACGGCGCCGAGGCCGAGCTCATGCTCGGCGGCCTGTATCTTTCCTACGGCCAGCATCGCTTGGCCGGCGAGATCTTCGAGCGCGTCTTGCAGCAGTCGGTCGAGCCCGAGCTCCACGACCGCGCCTGGTTCTTCCTCGCGAAGATCTGGCATCAGCGGGGGTATCTACCCGAGGCCGAAGCTGCCCTCGCAAGGATCATGGGCGAGCTGCCCGAGGATCTCGAGCCCGAGCGGCACATGCTCTACGCCCAAGTGCTCATGAACCAAGGCCGGTTCGCCGAAGCGCTCACGGCGCTCGAGTCGTGGCGCCGGCCGAGCGAGGCCTGGGTCGGTTACGCGAAGTACAACGTGGGCGTGGCCCTCGTGCGGCTCGGCCAGATCGAAGCCGGCGCGCGTGTGCTCGACGACGTCGGCCAGCTCGACCTCGAAAACCCCGAGCTCGACGCCTTGCGCGACAAGGCCAACGTCGCCCTCGGCTACGCGTGGCTACAAGCTGCGCGGCCCGCCGAGGCCAAGCCGTCGTTGCAGCGCGTGCGGCTGACGGGGCCGTTCTCGAACAAGGCTCTGCTCGGCGTCGGCTGGTCGGACGCCGAGGCGGCCGACTATGAGGCCGCGCTTGCGCCATGGCTCGCCCTGCGCGAGCGCAGCTTGCTCGACTCGGCAGTGCAGGAATCGCTGCTGGCGGTGCCCTATGCGTTTGCACAGCTCGGGGCCGACAAGCAGGCGGCCGACCACTACGTCGACGCCATCGAGGCGTTCGATCGCGAGATCGTGCGTCTCACGCAAGCGATCGACAGCATCGAGCAGGGCGCGCTCATCACCGAGCTCCTGGCGCAGCGCCCGGGCGAGGCGAGCGAGGCATCGGGCTGGTACTGGCGCCTCGAGCGCATTCCCGACTCCGTCGAGAGCCGCTACCTCTACGAGCTGCTCGCGACCAACAGCTTCCAAGAGGGACTCAAGAACTATCGCGATTTGGTCGAGCTCAATCGCAACCTCAATCGCTGGGACGAGAGCCTCGGCGCGTTCGACGACATCCTCGACACGCGCCAGCGTGCCTACGCCGCACGGCTGCCGAGCATCGACACGGCCTTGTCGAGCGTGGACTTGGACGCAATGGCGGCGCGCCGCGTCGAGCTCGAGTCTAGATTGCAGGGCATCGAACGCAGCGAAAATGTTGTTGCACTCGGCACGGCCAAGGAGCAGGAGCTCTGGGCCACGATCGAAGGCCTCGAGCCGAAGCTCGCGCTGTTGCCGAACGACGCCGCGGGCGACGAGGCACGCGCCAAGCATCGCTTCCTGCGCGGCCTGCTGCTCTGGGACCTGCAGCGCGACTACAAGGCGCGGCTCTGGGCCGAGCGCAAGAGCCTGGGCGATCTCGACCGCCAGCTTCGCGAAGCGCAACGGCGGCATCACGAGGTCGAAAGCGCGCGCGCGGACTGGCCGCAGAAGTTCGCACAGCTCACGGTGCGCATCGACGCTCTGACGCCACGCGTCGAGGGCCTCAGGGCATCGGCGCAAGCCGCGCTTAGAAGTCAGCAGCAGTTTCTTCAGGGCATCGCCGTCGACGAGCTCAAGGCACAGCGCGACCGGCTCAACACCTACATGCTCCAGGCGCGCTTCGCGCTCGCGTCGATCTACGACCGCGCGTCGGCGCGTGTCGAGCCGCCAGCCGACGATCGCCCGGCGCTCTTGGGAGCGCCCAGTGACTAACGCACCGCTAATCGCGCTGCTCGCGCTCGCGACGATCTGGCCGGTCGCAGCCGGCCGCGACCGGGATCGGAACCGCGAGAAGGAGCCCGAGCCGACGGGCACGATCAAGGACCTCGAGCGCAGCCGCGTCGACGTCGACACCTCGGCCGCGATCGTCGGCAGCGAAGCCAAGGCGATGGAGAGCTACCGGCTGTTCCTCGACGTGGTGTCCGACGACCCGTTACTGCAAGCCGAGGCCATGCGCCGTCTCGCCGACTTGCAGCTCGAGACCGCCGACGTCGACGAGCTCGCGAACAACGTGCAGTCGCTCGGTGCGCTCGGCAGCACGATAGAGATGTACGAGCAACTGCTCGAGTCGTATCCGAACTACGCGAAGAACGACCTCGTGCTCTATCAGCTCGCGCGGGCCTACGAGGCCGAGGGCCGAAACGACGACTCGCTCGTGACGCTCGACCGGCTCATCGCGCGGTATCCCTCCACGGTGCATCGCGCGGAGGCCGAGTTCCGCCGCGGCGAGACGCTGTTCGTTCTCAAGCGCTATCGCGACGCCGAGCGTGCCTACGAGCACGTCCTCACGGCGGGCGAGACCACGGGGTTCTACGAGCAGTCGCTCTACAAGCACGGTTGGTCGCTGTTCAAGCAACAGCTCTACGACGAGAGCCTCGTGTCGTTCTTCGGGCTGCTCGACCGGCAGCTCGGCACGGACAATGCGGCCACGGGCGATCGCGACCCGGCCGTCCTCTATTCGGCCATGGGCCGCGCGCAGCAGGAGCTCGTCGACGACACGTTCCGCGTGGTGTCGATCGGTTTCTCGTATCTCGATGGGCCCGAGTCGATTTCGCGGCACTTCAACCGCCGCGGCGCGCGGCCCTATGGGTTCATCGCCTACACGAACTTGGGCGACCTCTACCTCGAGCAAGAGCGGTACCAGGATGCCGCCGACGCGTATCACGCGTTCGTCGAGCTCGACCCGTATCACGCGAAGGCGCCTCTGCTGCAGGTCGAGGTCATCGAGGCGTTCAAGAAAGGCGAGTTCGCCGACCTCGTGCTCGAGGGCAAGGAGAATTTCGTCGAAGTCTACGGTCCCGGCAGCCCTTACTGGCAGCGCTTCACGTTCGAGCAGCAGCCCGAGGTCGTGGCGCACTTGAAGACCAACGTCACGGACCTCGCCGCCTATCACCACGCAGAGGCACAGAAGAGCAAGGACCAGGCCGAGTACGCGGCCGCGGCGCGCTGGTATCGCGCGTATCTGCAATCGTTCCCCGACGACGCCAACGCGGGCGAGACCAACTTCCTGCTCGCCGAGGTGCTGTTCGAGAGCGGCAATTATCGCGATGCGGCCACCGAATACGAGCGCACGGCCTACGCTTACCCGTTCCACGCGAGCGGCGGCGAAGCGGGCTTCGCGGCGCTGCTCGCCTACGCCAAGCACGAGGAAGCGCTCAGCGGCGCGCCGCGCCTAGAGTGGCACCGGCAGGGCATCGACAGTGCGCTGCGCTTCGCCGACGCCTATCCGGCTCATGCGCAGGCGCCCGTCGTGCAGACCGACGCCGCCGAGAAGCTGTTCGCGCTCGGCGAGTTCGCGCGCGCGCGCGACGTCGGCCGAGCCGTCGTCGCTCGCACGCCTTCTGTCGAGCCGAAGCTCCAGCGCACGGCCTGGACGGTCGTGGCCCACTCGGAGTTCGATCTAGCCGATTTCGCGGCCGCGGAGACGGCGTATCAGCAATTGGCCGTGTTCGTGCCGGGCAACGACCCGGAGCGCGGCGAGATCACGGAGCGCATCGCCTCGTCGATCTACAAGCAGGGCGAGCAGGCGCGCTCGGCAGGCTTGCTCGACGTCGCCGTCAATCACTTCCTGCGCGTCGCGCAGGCCGCGCCCGGGTCGCTCGTGCGCGCGACGGCCGAGTACGACGCCGGCGCCGCGCTCATCCAGCTCGGCGACTGGCAGCGCGCGACGACCGTGCTCGAGAATTTCCGCGCGAGCTTCCCGAATCACGAGCTCGCAGGCGACGTGACGACCAAGCTCGCCGTCGCCTACGTCGAAGCGGGCAACAGCGCGCGCGCCGCGAGCGAGTTCGAGCGCATCGCCGACGGCGATGGGAGCGTCGAGATCAAACGCGAGGCGCTGTGGCGCTCGGCCGAGCTCTATGCGAGCACGGGCCAAAGCGTAGCGGCGGCCGGCGCCTTCGCCCGGTTCGTCGAGCGTTATCCGCGGCCCGTGGCAGAGTCCGTCGAAGCGCGGCAGAAGCTCATCGACTTCGCGAGCGCGGCCGGCAACCACGCCGAGCGGTTGCGCTGGATGCAGGATCTCGTCACGGCCGACGCCATGGCGGGCAGCGAGCGCACCGACCGCACGCGCTATCTCGCGGCGAAGTCGCAGCTCGAGCTTGCGGCGCCGGCGCGCGATGCGTTCTTGAGTCAGCGCCTCGTGATCCCGCTCGACCAGAGCCTTGCGACGAAGCAGGTGCGCATGGAAGAGGCGCTCGCGGCCTACGGTAAGGCCGCCGACTACGGCGTGGCCGAAGTGACCACGGCGGCCAACTACGAGATCGCCGAGCTCTATCATGCGCTCGGCAAGGATCTCTACGCGTCCGAGCGCCCCGCCGAGCTCACGGCCGATGAGATCGAGCAATACGACATCCTGCTCGAGGAGCAGGCCTTCCCGTTCGAGGAGGAGGCCATCGAGCTCCACGAGACCAACGCGGCACGCACTGTCGAAGGCGTCTACGACGAGTGGGTCAAGAAGAGCTTGACGGCGCTCGTCGAGCTCTTGCCGGGACGTTACGCGAAGACTGAAATCGGCGAGACCTT
>DATFFV010000066.1:0-2736 GCA_035249885.1 Gammaproteobacteria bacterium
TCGCGCGGCGCTTCGTCCCGCTCGGCAGCCTCACGGCGCTCGGCGCCCTCCTCCTCTGCTCGCTGTGCCTGGGCCCCGTGAGCGCGCAAGAACCGACTCAGCCACCCGGCTGGGAGTTTGCCGACGACGAAGAAGCCGCGCCGACGTTGCTCGAGCTCGCGGGAGAGCAAGGAGTCGACATCGGCGCGTTCCTCGCGTTCGCCGCGCTCGCGATGGTGAGCTTCCTGCGCAAGAGCGTGCCGCTCAAATACGTGACGCTCGCGGTGTCGGTGCTCTACATGGGCGTCTACAAGAGTCAGCTCATCTCGGTCGTCAACATCTTCGGCACGCTGACGGCGAATTTGCCCGTGTTCTCGTACAGCCTGGCCTGGTACGCGTTCGCAATCTTCAGCGTCGTGACCACCGTGCTTTGGGGCCGGCTCTACTGCGGACGTATCTGTGCATTCGGCGCGCTCACGCAGCTCATCGACGCGGTCGTACCGAAGCGCTTTCAGCTCGAGGTGCCGGCCAACGTCGAACGCTACGCGGGCTACGTCAAATACGGCATCCTGTTCGCCGCGGTCGGCTACTACCTCGCCACGAGCGAAATCGCGTTCTATCGCTACATCGAGCCTTTCTGGCTGTTCACGTTCGACGCGACGCCCGTGCTCTGGATCATGGTCGGCGCCCTGCTCGTCGCGAGCATCTTCGTGCGCAATCTCTACTGCCGGTTCCTGTGCCCCCTCGGCGCGGCCTTAGGATTGGTCTCGAGCGTCACGACCGTGTTCAAGATCAAGCGCTGGTCGGAGTGCAGCCAGTGCGCGCTGTGCGAGAAGACCTGCGAATGGGGCGCGATCCGCAACCGCAAGATCATCAAGGCCGAGTGCGTGCGCTGCGACGACTGCGAGATTCTCTACGACGATAAGCGGCGTTGCCCGCACTGGCTGCTCGAGCTCAAACGCAAGGCCCACGCGGCGGTCGGCGGCAGCTCCGCCTGAGCTCACAGCCCCGTTTACGACGCGCGTCGCAACGGTCCGCCTCCCGGCTTTCCCGAGCTGCACCATTGGCCTATACTGCGCGCCCTCTGCCGGCCGAGCGCTTAGACGCCGCAGCCGGCCAACCCCTCGAGGACCCTGGATGATTTCCGTCGCCAACCTCACCGTGCAATTCGGCGAGAAGCCGCTATTCGAGAACGTGTCCGTCAAGTTCGGTAACGGCCATCGCTACGGCTTGATCGGCGCGAACGGCTCGGGCAAGACCACCTTTCTCAAGGTGCTCGGCGGCGAGCTCGAGCCGACGCACGGCAACGTGTCCGTCGAGGCGCACGCGCGCGTCGGCAAGCTGCGCCAGGATCAATTCGCGTTCGAGGAGTTCTCCGCGCTCCACACCGTGATCATGGGCCACGACCGGCTCTGGCAATTGCACCAGGAACGCGAGCGCCTGTACTCGCAGGCTTCGCTCAGCGAAGCGGAAGGGTTGCACGCCGCCGAGGTCGAGAGCGAGTTCGCGGCGCTCGACGGCTACTCCGCGGAAGCTGCGGCCGGCGAGCTGCTGCTCGCGGTCGGCATCCCGGAGTCGCTGCACAACGGGCCCATGAGCGCCGTTGCGCCGGGCTGGAAGCTGCGCGTGCTGCTCGCGCAGGCGCTGTTCGCGAACCCCGACGTCATGTTGCTCGACGAGCCCACGAACAACCTCGACATCAACACAATCCGCTGGCTCGAAAGCGTGCTCAACGAACGCAAGTGCACGATGATCATCATCTCGCACGACCGCCATTTCCTGAACACGGTCTGCACGCACATGGCCGACCTCGACTACGGCGAGCTGCGCGTCTACCCCGGCAACTACGACGAGTACATGACGGCCGCCACGCTGGCGCGCGAGCAGCTGCTCGCCGGTAACGCGAAGAAGAAAGCGCAAATCGCTGACTTGCAAGCCTTCGTCAGCCGATTCTCCGCGAACGCCTCGAAGTCGCGCCAGGCGACGTCGCGCAAGCGGCAGATCGAGAAGATCGAGCTCGCCGAAGTGAAACCTTCGAGCCGCATGAGCCCCTATATCCGCTTCGAGCAGGACAAGAAGCTCTACCGGCTCGCGTTCGCCGTCGAGAAGCTCACGAAGAGCTACGGCGAGCTGCGCGTGTTCCGCGACGTGAGCCTTACGATCGAGGCCGGCCAGCGCGTGGCCGTCGTCGGCACGAACGGCATCGGCAAGACGACGCTGCTACGCTCGATCATCGGCGAGCTCGCCGTGGAGCACGGCAAGGTCAGGTGGGCCGAGAACGCCGAGCTCGCGTACATGCCGCAAGACAACGCCGCGGCGTTCGAGCAACCCGTCACCGTGTTCGACTGGATGCGGGCGCGCGGCAAGCCGCGCGACGACGACCAGGCCATTCGCGCGACGCTGGGGCGGTTGCTGTTCAGCCGCGACGAGATGGCGAAGACCGTCGATAAGCTCTCGGGCGGCGAGCGCGGCCGCATGCTGTTCGGCGAGATCATGCTGAAGCGCCCGAACATCATCCTCATGGACGAGCCGACGAACCACCTCGACATGGAGTCGATCGAGTCGTTGAACTTGGCGCTCGAGAATTACCCCGGCACCGTGGTGTTCGTGAGTCACGACCGCGAGTTCGTGTCGTCGCTGGCCACGCGTATCATCGAGATCACGCCGACGGGTATCATCGACTTCAACGGCGCGTACGACGATTACCTGCGCAGCCGCGGCATCACGATCGATCTGCAACGAGCAGCGAGCCAATAA
>DATFFV010000067.1:0-6123 GCA_035249885.1 Gammaproteobacteria bacterium
CCGGCGCCGTTCGGCCCCAAAAAGCCGAAAACCTCGCCGCGCGGAACGGCGAGGGACAAACCCGCTACCGCGACGTTACGGCCGAACTCGCGCCGCAACGCCGCGGTACGAATAGCGTATTCCGGCATCTACCGCAAAGTTTGCGCGATCTCGAGCAGTTCTTCACCGCTGAGCGGCCCCGTGACCGCGAACGTCTGGTCACCCGCGGACCACATGAGCACGCCTCCGGGGTGTTCCTCGTCCTGTGCGAGACCCTCGATCAAGAGACCTTCGTTGCCGGCCACGTTGATCGGGCGATAAGCGACGGCCTGCGAGGGCACCGGCACGATCAAGGTCGAGCGCCAGTCGATCGTGACCGACATGCGGTAGGCCTCGTCGCGCGGCATGCCGAGCACGCGGAGCGCCGCGTACGCCAGCTGCGAAAGGTCGACGCCGGCCGGGAACGCCACGTCGGGGCTCTGCGCTTGAATCACGAGAACGTTGCGATCGCCGTTCACGTACCTCTGCGTCACGATGGGTGGGACACGCACCGTCGCGGTTTGACCGTCGAGACCTTGCGGCAGCTCGACGTCCGGGAGCCCGAGTGTGTCGAGCACCGCCTGAAGACCGGCGGTTTTCAACGTGATGCGCTTCGCGACCTCCGACGACACCATGAAGCCCGTGCTCGAGTATCCCTGCGGGGTCCAGGCCGGAACGCCCACGCCAATCCCTGCGGCGTCGCCGGCCTCGGCCGCCGTCGCGTAAGAGGTGATCTGCATCTCCACGTTCGAGAGCTCTTCGACGTCGCCGAAGATCGCCTCCGGCCGGAGGCCGCTTTCCGCCAAGGCTTGGAGCCGCTGCGGGTCGAAGTGAACCCCCGTGAATTGCCTGACACGGAAAAGCTCGAGAAAGGCTTCGGCCGCGGCCTGCACGGGCGGCAACGTGAACGCCAAGCCGACGACGGCGATCGACGCAGCGGCCGCGAACCATTTGCGAATGTCGGCCGCAGGCGCGACGCGCGCGACGGCGCTTGGAGGGAGGGCACGCAACGTCGCGCGCAGTCGCCCCGCGAATTCAGCGTGTGGCTGCTTCTTCAAATCACGCAGGAATTGGTCGTCCATTGTCGGTACCTCTATTCGTTACCAGTCGCGGCGCAACGTCTGTACTGCGCGATGCAGGATCGTGCCGACGTTCGATTCGCTCAAACCCGTGAGCTCGGCGATGGCACGGTTCGTAGCTTCGGCTCCGTACTTGAGCGCGAGCACCTCCTGCTCGCGCTGCGGCAACTTCGCGACGAGCGCGACGAGCCGCTCGATGTCGGAGTAGTGCGCGACTTCGTCGTGCGGCGTGTCCTTCGCGGGTACGTTCTCCGCAGCCTCGAGCGGCGCGTGCGGCCGTTGCGCTCGCAGATGATCGACCGCTACGTTGCGCGCGATGCTGATGAGCCAAGTCGCAAACCCTGCGAGGTCGCGTCGATACCGGGCTCGCGCGGACCACGCCTTCTCGAACGTGCGCGACGTGAGGTCCTCCGCAAGCACATCGTTGCCGAAGCGATAGCGGAAGAAGTTGAAGACGCGCGGGAGCTGCTCCGTGTAGACAGCGTCCCAGTCGGTTTCCGCGGCTGCCATGCGCCAGGGGAGGACGTTCGCCATGTCGCCTTCGAGTGCCATCGGAGCAATATACGGCGGCCCGGATCGGGTATCACGGCGAGCGGTCGTTGGCCCACGGGCCGTGGGTCGCGGTTATGGGATGACCGTAGCGAAAACGGGACACCGCCGCGTTGCGTCAGACGGCCAGGGCACTGGTTGGCCGGTCCAGCGCACTGGCATGATGCTTGCTAGTTTGCGTGCGAAGTCTTCGGCTCGGGGGCGCGAATGAACGGTCTTCGATTGGCGGCACGCCAGCTCGTGCGCTATCCGGGGTTCAGCGCGGTCGTAATCGCGACGCTCGCGCTCGGTATCGGTGCGTGCACGCTGATCTTCAGCGTCGTCAACGGCGTGCTGCTGAAACCCCTGCCCTATCCCGATCCCGAGCGCATCGTCCGCGTGCTGCAAGTCAACGACAACGGCAGAGTCGGCAACAACGTGTCGGAGCCCAATTTCAGCGACTTGCAGCGTGAGACCCGATCGTTCTCCGCGCTCGCCCGGTACGCCGTCGGCGTGCAGCCAGTCTCGGGCGGCAGCGAGCCGACGCGAGCCTGGACGGCCGCCGTATCGGCCGATTTTTTCGCCGTCGTCGGGATTCAGCCGCTCGTCGGTCGAGCTTTCCTCGCGGACGAGCTCAATGTCGGCGCAGCGCCGGCGGCCGTCATCAGCCACTCCTACTGGCAACGCTACTTCGGCGGGGATCCGGCGTTCGGCACGCGGACCCTGCACATCGCCGATCGCACGTATGCGATCGTCGGCGTCATGCCGGCGGGGTTCGATTACCCGGACGGCGCCGAGATTTGGACGCCAGCGGAGCTCTGGCCCCTCGGGGAATCTCGAACTGCCCACAATTGGCGCGCAGTCGGCCGGCTCGCGCAAGGCATATCGCTCACGCAAGCACGCGCCGACCTGAGCGCCATCGCACGCCGCCTCAAGGCCGAGCACGGCGACGACAGTTGGATGGTCGATGCCGCCGTCGATCCGCTGCGCGATGTTCTCGTGCGCGCTGCGCGGCCCGCACTGCTCGTGCTCCTAGCCGCCGTCGGCCTGTTGCTCGCAGTCGCGGTCGCAAACGCGGCCAACCTGGTGCTCGCGCGGGCGATCAGTCGCGATCAGGAGTTCGTGGTCCGCGCCGCGCTCGGGGCGGGACGCCGACGTTTGGCAAGCCAATTCTTCGCGGAAATGCTGCTACTGTGCGGCGCCGGTGGAGCCCTGGGTCTCGTCTTCGCGGCGTGGGGTATCGGGGCTCTCGTGCGGCTCGCAGCAGAGCGATTGCCGCGCGTGGACGCGGTCGGCATCGACTGGGCCGTTATCGGTTTCGCGTGCGCGTTGACCTTCGCGACGGCGGTCGCCTTGAGCTTGCTGGCCGCTTGGCGAGCGAGCTCGCGCGTCGTTCTGCGCTACAACCAGCGGACAAGTAGCGGCGCTCCGGAATCGCCGTTGAGCGGAAGCCTCGTCGTGACCCAAGTCGCGTTGGCGCTTTTGTTGATCGTCGGCGCAGTGTTGCTTGGGCGCAGCTTCGTAGCGTTGACGAGCGTCGACCCCGGTTACCGCACCGAAGGCTTCGTGTTCATGGATGTGTCTGCGCCGTGGACGGACGACCGCACGGAGCTCGAGCCGTTGGCGCCGTTCTATAACGAGCTCATCGAGCGCTTGCGTTCGCTGCCCGGGGTCGACGCGGTCGCCGGCATCTCGCTGCATCCCGGCTCGGGCGGCGGCTGGGACGGCACTCCCGTCACGCAGAACCACCCAGACGAGATCCGGAGCCTCAACGACTTGGCGGCTGTTTCGGCCGACCCTGCACGTCAAGCGCGCGGCACCGAATACCGCCTCGCGAGCGAGGACTATTTCACCGCCGTCGGCATTCCGTTATTGCGAGGTCGCGCTTTCGAGCGCGGCGACGGCCCGGACGCGCCACGCGTTGCCGTGGTGAGCCGCTCGCTCGCGGAGCGCCTGTGGCCTGGGCAGGACGCGATCGGCAAGCTCGTTCAGTTCGACATGGGTGGCGACCTCCGGCCGTCCACGGTCGTCGGCATCGTCGGAGACGTCCGCGGCGACTACGGCCTCGAGCAGGAACCCAGACCGACCTTTTATGCGCCGTACCGCCAACGGCCATGGAGCCTCACGATATTCGAGATCGTCATGCGTACAGCGGACGCCGCGCGCGTGGTGCCCGCGGCCCGCGAGATCGTGCAGCGCATGAACGCGGACATCGTGCCGCAGTTTTCGACTTCCGAGCAGGCGCTCGCGGCGCAACTCGCGCCACGCCGATTGAACCTCGTGTTGATCGGCGTGTTCGGCGGCACCGCGTTGCTGCTGGCGCTTGCGGGAATCTACGGCAGCATTGCGTTCCACGTCGCACGGCGCACACACGAGATCGGCGTGCGGATCGCCCTCGGCGCGCGACCGGCCGGCGTGATTTCCATGGTAGTGCGGCGCAGCTTGCTGCTCGCAGGTTTAGGCGTTGCTGTCGGAATCGCGATCGCGCTCGGAGCCTCGCGGCTCGCGAGCTCGCTGTTGTATGGAATCGCGCCGCACGATCCCGTCTCGTACATCGCGGCTGCAACCGTGTTGCTACTCGCCGCCGTCGCGGCCGGCTGGATCCCCGCGCTGCGAGCGGCGCGCGTTGATCCAGTGACGGCGTTGCGCAGCGAGTAGCGAGCGTCTTGTCGCGAGGGGCGCGTCGCTCGCGAAGGGACCGAGCGATCGAGTACTTGCCGGATCAGCCGAAGCGCGCCTTAGCGCGTTCCTTGGCCTTCTCGGCCTCGAGCTCGCGGTTGCGGGGTTCGCCTGTCGTTTCGAGCGAGAAGATGAGCCTCGACGCGGCGGACGTGACTTCCACGATCGCGCGGTTGAACGCCTCCTCGTTCGCCTTGGACGGCTTATTGAAGCCGCTGAGCTTGCGCACGAACTGCAGCGCCGACGCGCGAATCTCCGCTTCCGTGGCGGGCGGCTCGAAGTTGAACAGCGTCTTGATGTTGCGACACATGATCTCTCTCCTTCCGACGCATGATAAAACAGTGCGGCTTTAGGCCTACAGACTCGCGTTGGCATATGCTGTTTGGCGGTCGGCGAACCGGCGTGAAGGAGGTCCCCCATGGTCGCAAAGAGGCTTCTCTTGTTGCTCATGTCGAGCTGGCTCGTCGTACCGCTGACGGCAGACGCTCATCATTCCCCGGCCATGTTCGATTTCTCCAAGCAGCTGACGCTGACCGGAACGGTTCGCCTGTTCCAATGGACCAACCCGCACAGCTACATCCAGCTCGTGGTCAAGCCGGACGACGGTCCGGAGCAGGAATGGAGCCTCGAAATGGGCACCAACGCTTATCTCTACAATCTCGGCTGGCGACCCTCGACGGTGAAGGCGGGCGATACGCTCACCGTGACGGTAGTTCCGCTCCGCACCGGGAAAACGGGTGCCGGCCTGCTCGTGGAAGCCAAGACTGCCGATGGCAAGACGCTGGGAGCGAATCCATGAACGCCCGACGGAGAATCGCGCGGTGGGCTGTCGCATGCGCAGCGTTCGCGTTGCTGTCGAGCATCGCCCCGCTCGCCGTGCACGCGCAGCGGCTGCCGGACTGGAAGGGCTTTTGGATCGGCGAGGGACTCGCCGCGGAGATCTCGGGTTTCCCCGGCCCGGACGCGAACTACAAGATGCTGACCCGGGACACGCCGTGGAACGCCGAGGGGCTCGCGCGCCTCGCCGCCACGCGCCAGCGGCAGGCGGATCAAAAGGCCAACGGTTGGGGCTTCCCGTTGATGATGAATTCGGGAGCCCCCCTGCAGTTTCTGATCACACCCGACGAGACGTTGATCATCAACGTCTACCGCGACGTGCGCCACGTCTACACCGACGGCCGTGACCATCCCGCCGAGGAGGACCGTTGGCCGACGACGTGGGGAGACTCGGTCGGGCGTTGGGAGGGCGATACGCTCGTCATCGATACCGTGTCGGTCAGGAACCCGAACCGCTATTTCTTTTCCTCTCCTCCTCTGTCCGAGCAGGCGCACTACGTCGAGCGCTTGCGCATGACGGGTCCGGATCGCATCGAATCTGTCATGACCATCGAAGATCCCGTCACGCTTTCGGCGCCGTGGGTCCTCAATCTCGTCTACGAGCGAGCGAAGGGGCTCGACCGCATGATCAACGACGATTACGACAACGATCGCAGCGAGGTCGAAGACGGGCTGTTCACGATCGTGCCGCCGGAGGAGTGAGAAGATGAAGGCTCGTAGCATCCTCGTCAGTGCCGCCGCGCTCGTCGCGGCCCCCGCGGCTGCTCACCACGGGATCGGCACTTTCGATACCAGACAAACGGTCACGATCTCGGGTGTCGTGACCGGCGTCGATTTCGTCAACCCGCACTCGTGGCTCTACCTCGACGTGACCGGCGCCGACGGCAAAGTCGCCGCGTGGCGCTGCGAGATGCGCTCGGCGACGACGCTGCGCCGCTCGGGCTGGTTGGCCGAGATGTTCGAGCACGGCGAGCCCGTCACG
>DATFFV010000068.1:0-6940 GCA_035249885.1 Gammaproteobacteria bacterium
CTTCGAGCACGGGTTTCGCAGTCTTCCAGAGATCGAGCTCGGGGTAGAGCTGGCGGCCGAGACCCTCGATCGTGAGCAGCGTTTTTTGCAGCAGCACGAGCTGCGGCTGCACTTCCATGTCGAAGCGGCGCGCCGTCTGGAACAGGCGCAGCAGCACGAGGCCGAACGCAATATCCTTGATCGGCTTGTTGAAGATCGGCTCGCACACGGCGCGCACGGCCGACTCGAGCTCGTCGACGCGCGTGCCGGCAGGCACCCAGCCCGAGTCGACGTGCAGCGCCGCGACGCGCCGGTAGTCGCGGCGGAAGAACGCGAGGAAGTTCTCGGCGAGGTAGAGCTGGTCGCGCTCGTCGAGCGACCCGACGATGCCGAAGTCGACGGCGACGTACTTCGGGTAGTCGGGGTTCATCACGTCGACGAAGATGTTGCCCGGGTGCATGTCGGCGTGAAAGAAGTTGTGGCGGAACACCTGCGTGAAAAAGATCTCGACGCCGTTCTCGGCGAGCCGCTGGATGTTCGTGCCCGCGGCGCGCAGTGCGGCCATGTCGTCGACCTGGATGCCGGCGATCCGCTCCATCGTAAGCACATTGGTCCGGCAGTAGTCCCAATAGATCTCGGGCACGTAGAGGAGCTCCGAGCCCGCGAAGTTGCGCTTGAGCTGCGCGGCGTTCGCGGCCTCGCGCATGAGGTCGAGCTCGTTGGCCAGCGTCTTCTCGAACTCCGCGACGACCTCGCAGGCATTCAAGCGGCGCGCGTCGGGCCAGTAGGTCTCGGCGAGCGCGGCGATCGTATGCAGCACCTCGACGTCGCGCCGGATGAGCTCCGCGACTCGGGGGCGCAGCACCTTGACGACGACGGCCTGGCCGTCGGGCAGCCGAGCCGTATGGACCTGCGCGATCGACGCGGCCGCGAGCGGCGTGCGGTCGAAGCCCGCGAACACCTCGTCGACGGGCCGGCCGAAGGCCGCGGTCAACGCCTCGGCCGCGAGCTCGCCGGGGAACGGCGGCACCTGATCCTGGAGCTTGGCGAGCTCGGCCGCCATCTCGGGGGGCAAGAGATCGGGGCGCACCGACAGTGCCTGGCCAAACTTCACGAAAATCGGCCCGAGCTCCTCGAGCGCTTCGCGCAACCGCACGCCCATGGGCTCGCGGCGCCGGCGAAACGGCACGAGCCGCCGCGCCCACGCGAGCGGCCGGAAGAGATGGGTGCGCCAGACGATCTCGTCGAGCCCGTGCTTCACGAGCACGCGCTGAATCGTGAGCATGCGCGTGAGCTGGCGAAGGCGCATGGCGGCTACCGGCGCTCGAGGCGGTTGAGCCGTGCAGCCGCGCGCTCGACGTCGTCGCGAAGCCGCTCGACGTCGCTGAAGAACGCCCGCGCCTCGAGCGGCCCCGGCATCACGCGACTTTCCTCTTGCAGGTACTCGGCCGTGTTCATGCGCAGCGCGCCCACGGCGCGCTTGAGCCACGCACGGAGGTCGCGCACGCCCTCGCCGAGCGCGTGCGCGGGAATGTCGCCGACCCACTTCGCGACTTCTTCCTCGAGATCGGGCCGCGCGAGCTTCAGCAACTGCGAGTAGCGCTCGGCCACCTCGAGATCGCCGCTCAAGCTCGCGTGCGTGCGCTTGACGCCGCTCACGCCCTCGGCGCGCACGAGCTTGAGCAGATCGAGCGGAGAAGCGCGCAGCGTTGCGGTCGCTTCGGTCGCGTCGCGGTCGAGCCGGAGGTGCTCGCCGTCGGCGTGCAACACGGCCGTCAACGCGAGCCCCTCGACATGCACCGCGAAGCTCGTGCCGGTCAAGGCCGCAAGGCGCTCGCGCGCGGCCGTCGACTCGCTCACCCAGCGATTGAGCTCGGCTTCGAGGAGCTTCAAAGCTTGAAACCTATGTGCAGCGCCACGATGCCGGCGGAGAGATTGAAATACTCGCAGCGCTCGAAGCCGGCACGCTCCATCATGGCCTTGAGCGTCTCTTGATCGGGGTGACGGCGGATCGACTCCGCGAGATAGCGATAGCTCGCGGCGTCCTTTGCGAGCCATTCGCCGAACATCGGCAGAACGCGCAGCGAGTAGATTTCGTAGAGCGGCGCGAGCGGACCGAGCTCCGCGTGCGAGAACTCGAGCACGAGCAGCCGGCCGCCGGGTTTCGTGACGCGGTAGAGGCTCTCGAGCGCGGCGTCCTTGTCGGTGACGTTGCGCAGGCCGAAGCCCATCGTGACGCAATGGAAGCGCGCGTCTCGGAACGGCAAGTTCTCGGCGTCGGCGAGCACGTAGTCGATGTTGCCCGCGAGACCTAAGTTCAAGAGCCGTGTGCGGCCTTCCTCGAGCATCGCGGCGTTGATGTCCGTCACGACGACGCGCCCCTCGCGACCGACACGGCGCGCGAGCCCAACCGCGAGATCGCCGCTGCCGGCGGCGACGTCGAGCGCCTGCTGGCCGGGCCTTAAGGCCGTCTTCGCGACGGTGAAGCGCTTCCAGAGACGATGCAGTCCGCCCGACATCACGTCGTTCATGAGGTCGTAGCGCGAGGCGACGGAATCGAAGACGCCGCGCACGCGGGACTTCTTCTCGCCCCACGGCACTTGCTCGTAGCCGAAGTCGGCGAGGCGCTCCGCGCTTTTCGGCCGGTCGGGAGTCATGGGCAAAGAGTATAAGGCAGCGCCGGCACGGCCTGGGCGCGTGAAGCGCGGGTCGGGCTCGCTAGCTATAGCAAGGGGCGTCCGCCCGGTTGAGCGGCCTCCGCGAGGCGCTCCTGCGCGCAGCGATAGAACGCCGCGGGACCATAGAACGACCCGGTGCTCGCGCATCTTCCTTTGACGGCCGTGCGCTCGGCTTCCGTCATGGCGGCGATGCTCGGCTCGCTTTCGAGCTGGGCGAGGTCCGCGAGTTGCTCGTCGACGCAGCGAGCGAACCCGGCCTCGCCGCCGCGCAACTTGGCGCGCAGGCAGACGTCGTTGATGACGGTCCGCTCGGCTTCGGTGATCCGGCGCGCGGGCGGCGGCCGTCGCTGCGCAAGCGATACCAACTCGGATTCGACGCACCGGTTGTAGGAGCCGACACCGGTCGCCCCGGCACAGCTCGCTCGGATCGCGGCCCTCTCGGCCGTCGTCGCCCTGAGCAAGTGCGACTCCGCCACGCCGGCGCTCCGAGCGCGATCGAGTAGCTCGCGTCGCAACGCTTCCGAGATTGCCCCGGTCGGGGACCGGCCCGAATCCTTCTCGAACGCCTCCACGGCGGCTCTCGTGCGCGCACCGTAGTAGCCGTCGATCGGCCCGGGCTCGTGACCGACCGCACGCAGGAGCTCTTGGACGTCCTGGATCAGTAGCGAGTAGCCTGCGGCCGCAAGCGCGGTCGACGTGCCGGACGCGGATGGCGCGTAGGTCTCGCCTAACGCTTCCTCTACGATCCACCGTCGTGCGTCGTCGATATCGCGGCGCGCGTGCTCGAGGTCGTCGTCGTGGTATCTGAAACGGGTGCAGCGACGATTGTACTCACCCACCATGGCGTTGAGCCGCTGCGGCTCTTGGGTTGCGAGCCGTTGCTCCAAGACCTCGATGCGAGCGTCCTCGCGCAGGCACCAGCGGATCTCGGCGACCGAGAGCAGGCGATCGCGCCCGGCGCGCGGCCTCTCGATCTCGAAGGTCGGCGCTCGCAACGCCAAGAACGACGGGCGTGGCGGCGCGTCGCCGGTGCGGAGCATCAGCAGGAAGTGCAGCGCGATGCCGAGCACGACGAATCCCGCGAGCCACGCGAGCACGGGCCGACGTGTGGCCGCGTCGCGCCGCTTGCGCCCGCCGTCGAATGGATCGCCGTCGAGCTCGGAGCCGAGCGCGGCGGGGCCGCGCGAGCCCTGGATGTCTCTGTCCTCGATCATCGCACGCCGTCGCTGCGCGCCTGCCTAACGAGCGGATCGTCGGCGCACATTAGCAGTCTCGGCACCCGCCAGACCGAGCGCCAGCGCACAGAAACGAGGCGGGTGTGACGCGCTACCTGCGCGAGGCTCGAGCCGCGTTCACGCGGTCGGCGACTACTGCGCCCATTTCGGCTCGGGATGCCTTGGCTTCCCGGCCTGCGCGAGCCGCTCGAGGTAGCGCGCCCACTTGCGGTCGCGCTCGGCGCAGAGCTCGTAGAGCACGGCCCACGTGTAGAGGCCCGTGTTGTGGCCGTCGTCGAACACGATGCGCACCGCGTAGCGGCCCACGGGCTCGATGCCCGCGATGCTCACGGCTTCCTTGCCCGTGACGAGGAGGCCCTCGCCGGCCGAGTGCCCTTTGACCTCGGCCGACGGCGAGTGCACGCGCAGGAACTCGGCCGAGAGGCGCGCATTCATGCCGTCGGCGAAGCGCACTTCGAGCTCGCGCGAGCGGCGGTGGTGCTTCAAGTCGGTCGGCGGCGGGATTTGCAGCTCGCTCATGGGCGCGGCGCTCAGAGGATGTAGCGGCTCAGGTCTTCGTCCTGCACGAGCGCATTCAAGTGCGCGTCGACGTACGCCGCGTCGATGATGACGCTCTGCCCGCCGCGATCGGCGGCCTCGAAGCTCACGCTCTCGAGCAGGCGCTCGAGCACGGTGTGCAGGCGCCGCGCGCCGATGTTCTCGCTGCGGTCGTTGACCTGGAACGCGACCTCGGCGAGGCGGCGCACGCCGCTCGGCTGAAACTCGATGTCGAACCGCTCCGTCGCGAGCAGGCTCTTGTATTGCTCCGTGAGCGATGCGGTCGGCTCGGTCAGAATCCGCACGAAGTCGTCGACGCCGAGCGCCGTGAGCTCGACGCGGATCGGGAACCGGCCCTGGAGCTCGGGGATGAGATCGGACGGCTTAGCGACACTGAACGCCCCCGACGCGATGAACAGCACATGATCGGTGCGCACCATGCCGTAGCGCGTGCTCACCGTGCAGCCTTCGACGAGCGGCAGGAGATCGCGCTGCACGCCCTCGCGCGAGACGTCGGCACCATGGGCCTCCGCGCGGCGCGCGATTTTGTCGATCTCGTCGATGAAGACGATGCCGTTCTCCTCGACGGCCTTGACCGCTTGGAGCTTCACGTCCTCCTGATTGATGAGCCTGCCCGCTTCCTCTTCCTTGAGCAGCGCGAGCGCATCTTTGATCTTGAGCTTGCGGTGCTTGGAACGGCCTTGGTGCAGATTCTGAAAGAGGCCCTGGAGCTGCTGCGTCATCTCCTCCATGCCGGGCGGGGCCATGATCTCGACGCCGACCGTCGGTGCGGCCACGTCGAGCTCGACCTCGCGCTCGTCGAGCTCGCCCTCGCGCAGCATCTTGCGGAAGCGCTGGCGCGTGTCGCGGCCCTCGTCGGCCCGCGAGCCCGGTAGCAGCGCGTCGAGCAACCGGTCCTCGGCCGCGTCGGCGGCGCGCCCTGCCACGCGCGTGACGGCTTCCTCGCGCACGAGCTTCACGGCCATATCGACGAGGTCGCGCACGATCGAGTCGACGTCGCGGCCGACGTAGCCGACCTCCGTGAACTTCGTGGCCTCGACTTTGATGAACGGTGCGCGCGCAAGCCTCGCGAGCCGTCGCGCGATCTCGGTCTTGCCGACGCCCGTCGGCCCGATCATGAGGATGTTCTTCGGCGTGATCTCGCTGTGCAGCGGCTCTTTGATCTGGGCGCGCCGCCAGCGGTTGCGCAACGCGATCGCCACGGCGCGTTTCGCTTCGTGCTGGCCGACGATGTGCTTGTCGAGCTCCTCGACGATTTCGCGCGGTGTCATCGCCATGTCGCTAGAGCTCTTCGATCGTGATCGCAGTGTTGGTGTAGATGCAGATCTCGCCCGCGATCGTGAGGGCTTTCTCGACGATCGCCCGCGCGTCGAGCGCCGTGTTCTCGTAGAGCGCAAGTGCTGCGGCTTGCGCATAGGCGCCGCCCGAGCCTATGCCAAGCAGATCGTGCTCGGGCTCGATGACGTCGCCCGTGCCCGAGATCAGGAGCGAGCTCTCGGCGTCGGCTACGATCAGCAGCGCCTCGAGGCGGCGCAGCATGCGGTCCGTGCGCCAGTCCTTGGCGAGCTCGATCGCGGCGCGCGTGAGGTTGCCGTGCTTCGTGAGCTTCGCCTCGAAATACTCGAACAGCGTGAATGCGTCGGCCGCGCCGCCCGCGAAGCCCGCGAGCACCTTACCGTCGTGCAGCCGCCGCACTTTGCGCGCGTTGCCCTTCATGACCTGGTTGCCGATCGTCACCTGTCCGTCGCCGCCCAGCGCCACGCGGCCATTGCGGCGCACGCAGACGATCGTCGTGCCGTGAAATTCGTTTTGAGAGGCGCCCATGGGGGAATTCTAAGCCAGCGGCGCGCCCGCCGCCGCTCGCGGCGCTCTTTAAGACATTCGGACTACTCGGACGGCCGGCGCCGCGCGCGCGGGTGGGCCTGGTCGTAGGCGTGCGCCAAGTGCTGGAAATCGAGGTGCGTGTAGATCTGCGTCGTCGACAGGCTCGCGTGGCCGAGCAGCTCCTGCACGGCGCGCAGGTTGCCGCTCGACTCGAGCAGGTGCGTGGCGAACGAGTGGCGCAGCATGTGCGGGTGCACGCCCATCGGCGTCCCCTGTCGTTTCGCCCATTCGTTGACGCGCCTTTGCACGGTGCGCGGACTCACGCGCGCGCCGCGCAGCCCGACGAACAAAGCGCGCTCGTTCAGCGCGGCGAGCTCCGAGCGCACGGCGAGCCAATCCTTGAGCGCCGCGAGCGCGTGCTTGCCGACGGGCACGACGCGCTCCTTCGAGCCTTTGCCGACGACGCGCACGGTGCGATCGGTCGCGTCGACGTCGCCCAAATTCAGCCCGACGAGCTCGGCGAGCCGCAACCCCGAGGAATAGAGCAGCTCGAGGATCGCGCGGTCGCGCAGCGTGACCGGCTCGTCGCCGCTGATCGCGAGCAGGCTCGCGACTTGGTCGGCGTCGAGCGTCGCGGGCAGACGGCGGGGCGCCTTCGGCGCCTGC
>DATFFV010000069.1:0-5494 GCA_035249885.1 Gammaproteobacteria bacterium
ACGCGCGGCGCGAATCCGGGACGGCCCGCCCGCCACGGCGTCCCGAGAGCACAGGAATATCAACGAGTTAGTCGCCGGCCGTCTGGCACGTTTGTCGCAACCCCAAGCCGGGAGTTCGAGGACTGAGGCGACCGTCGACCCGATGAGAACGCTGAAAGCAGACTGACGGACGACTCGGCTCCGTCGCCCTGGGGTAACCATGCTCGCGAACCTGATCAACGACCTCCGTTACGCGGCCCGGCGCTTGTCAGACAGCCCGGGCTTCACGGCGGCCGCCGTTGCGACGATCGCGATTGGCGTGGGCATCAACACGGCCATCTTCTCGGTGCTGAACGGTTTTGCACTGCGCGAGTTGCCGGCGCCCGACGCCGACGAGCTCGTCAGCGTGTATCAGACCCTCGAAGGCGCCGGGCGTCGCGGCGGCGGCTCGGGCTACTTCTCGGTGGCGGAGTACGAAGCGTATCGCGACGGCGCCGAAACGCTGTCGGGCCTCGTCGCCTATTCGCGTTCGATGACCGCAACGCTCGCCGGCGAATCGCCTCAGGAGATCTCCGGCGCTCTCGTCAGCTGCAACTATTTCGACGTGCTTCGTCAGCCGCCGGCGCTCGGCGGCGGATTCGGGCCGGACGACTGCGCCTCGAGCGGCGCGGCCCCGACCGTCGTTCTGGGACACGGTCTTTGGACGTCGGCGTTCGGCGCCGATCCCGCCATCGTCGGCAGCGAGGTCGTCCTGAACCGGCACAGCTTCACGGTCGTCGGCGTCGCGGCCGAAGGCATGCGCGGTGTCGACTTCGAGGCAGCGTCGTACTTCGCGACGTTCGCGTCGCAGCCGCTGCTGGCCGACAGTTATCTGTTCGGTGCCACAGAGGCGAGGTGGCTCACGCTCGTGGGGCGCCGCGCACCGAGCGCCACGCTCGAGCAGGTCCGCGCCGAGCTGCGCGTGATCGCTGCGCGCATCGATCAGGAGCAGCCGCCGCGCAAGACGACATTGATCGTGGAGCGCGCGCAGGTCTTGTCGAGGCCCGGGGCACGCGACGACGTGTTCACTGTCGCGGGCGTCGTCATGGCGGCCTTCGGCATGGTGCTGCTGATCGCCTGCGCGAACGTCGCGAATCTCTTGCTCGCGCGAGCGACGCGCCGCAGCGGCGAAATTGCCGTGCGCCTGTCTCTCGGCGCGAGCCGGGCTCGCATCGTGCAGCAGTTGCTCGCCGAGGCGGTGCTGCTCGCCGCGGCGGGCGGCGCGTTGGGCTCCACGTTTGCGCTGTGGTCGTCGCAAGGCCTCGTCACGTTCGCGCAGTCCGGGCTGCCCGGAACGTCCCTAATGATGATCGACACCGCGCCGGACGGGCGCGTGCTCGCGTATGCCTTCTTGGTGACGCTCGCGACGGGCCTGTTGTTCGGGTTGCTCCCGGCGCTGCGCGCATCGAAGCGCGATCTGCACACGGCGATGAAGGGCGCGAGCACGGTCGGGCAGCGCTCGGAGGGTCGGCTGCAAGGTGCGCTGATCGGCGCGCAGGTCGCGCTCTCGATGGTGCTCATGATCGCGGCCGCGCTGCTGCTGCGCGGCCTCTACGAGGCCCAGACCGTCGAGCCGGGGTTCCGTTACCAAGGGGTGGCTGTCGCCTCTTTCGACTTGACGCGCGGCGGTTACGACGAAGCCCGCGCCGCCGTGTTTCAGCGCCAGCTCGTCGAGCGCGTCGGCGCGCTGCCGGGGGTCGACGCAGTCGCGCAAGCCCAGTGGGCGCCGCTCACCGGCAACTTCGAGATCCTGGCGGCGCTGCCGGGCGAGGCGCAGCCTTTTCCGCTCGGGTTCAACAACGTCTCGGCGGATTACTTCTCGCTCTTAGAGATTCCGATCGTCCGCGGCCGTGCGTTCACTGCCGGCGACGAGACGGACGAGTCGACGGCGGCGATCGTCACGGAAACGGCGGCGCGCCGGCTGTGGCCGGACCGCGATCCGATCGGGCAGAAGCTCACGATTGGCATGGCGCCGAGCCAAGTCGAGGTCGACGTCGTGGGCGTCGCGCGCGACGCGCAGGTCACGGAGATCGGCGACCTCGCGCCGAGCTACGTCTACCTCCCGGCTGCGCCGCGCACACAGCGCGTGTTGACGCTGCTCGTCCGGAGCGGCGATTTCGCGGCGGCGGCTGCGGCCGTTCGTGCCGTGATCGCCGAGCTCGATCCGGGACTTGTCGTGCACGTTGCGCCGCTCGAGGCGAATCTCGAGGCTACCCGCAGCCTCGCGCGCGTCGTGAGCGCGCTCGCAACGTCGCTCGGCGCCGTCGCTCTCGTGCTCGCAGCGGTCGGCATCTACGGCGTCGTGGCGTACTCGGTCGGGCGCCGCGTGCGCGAGATTGGCGTGCGCATCGCGCTCGGCGCCGCGACGCGTGACGTCGTCGCGCTCGTCTTGAAGCAGCAGATGCGACCCGTCGCGATCGGTGCCGCGATCGGCCTTGCCGCCGCGCTCGCCGTTTCACGGATCCTGTCGAGCGTGCTATTCGGAGTCAGCCCGACCGATGGCGTCGCCTTGCTCGCGGCAGTGCTCGTGGTCGTCGGCGTTGGACTGGCGGCAGGCATCCTGCCGGCGCGGCGCGCGAGCCGCGTCGACCCGAACGTGGTGCTGCACTACGAATAGCGGTGGCGTTCGCGCTCTGACGGCTCGTCATTCGTAGTGCAGCGCCTTCAACGGGGGCTGCCGAACCGCGCTCCGTCCCGGCAGCAGTCCGGCGACGACTGCGATGCCGAGGACGAACACCCCCGCAACGCCGATGCCGATCGGATCAAATGGGCTCACGCCGAACAGCACGCTCGAGAGCACGCGCGACATGCCAACGGCCGCCGCGAGGCCGATGACGGCGCCGACGACGACGGGGCGCATCGTGCGGCGCAGGACCATCGCGAGCACGGCGCCGGGGCGCGCGCCGAGCGCGACGCGAATCGCGATCTCGCGCGTGCGCCGGCCGACGAAGTACGCGACGACGCCGTAGATGCCGACGGCGCCGAGCGTCAGCGCGAGCAGGCCGAGTGCTCCCGCGAGCCCCGTCAGCGTGCCCGACAAGTTCTGCCAATAGTCGAGGTTCGCCTCGAGTGGGCTCACGCGAACCGCGAGCCCGGGATCGAGCCGCTCGGCGGCGGCACGGATGGCGACCGCCATGGATGCGAAATCCGTGCGACTCCGCACGAGCAGCTTGAGCAACAGTGCATTGCGCGGCGCCGCCGGCAGGTAGAGGTAGTACGGCTCGACTTGCCCTACGACCGCCACTTGCGCATCGCTCGTCACACCGACAATCTCGAGCGCGACGTCTTGATCGGGACTCGTTGCGAACAACAATCGCTGACCGATCGGCTCCCGGCCCGGCCAGAGGTTACGCGCAGTCGACTCCGTGATGATCGCCGCGACCGAGCTATCCGTCATGTCGGCGTCCTCGAACGCGCGCCCGCGGGCGATCGGGATCCCGAGGACGTCGAAGTAGTCGGGAGTGATGACGTTCAAGTCGACGCGACGGATCTGAGCTCGATCTTGGGTCGGCAGGCGGATCCCGGCGGCTTCTGTATCGGCGTTCAACGGCTCGCTGATCGCTTGCGCGGCCGCCGCGACACCCGGTAGCGCTTGGATCTGCGCAAGCAAGCGCGGCTGGAACACCGCGGCTTCTTCGGGATCGTAGCTGCCGGGCAGGTCGTAGCTCGCGACGACGACGTTGCGTAAGTCGAACCCGGGGTCGATCGTCTGCGTGGCTGTGAGGCCGCGGAGCAGGAGTCCCACGCCGACCATGAGCACCATGGTCATGGCGACCTGCACGCCGACGAGCGTGCCCTGTAGGCGCCCGCCGCGGCGGCTCCCCGTGCCCTGCCCGCCCTGCTTGATGGCCGAATGTAAATCGGGTTTGGAGACCTGGAACGCCGGTGCGAGTCCGAACAGCACGCCCGTGCCGAGCATCACGGCCGCCATGACGGCGATGACGCGGAAGTCCGGGGTCGCGTCGATAAAAAACGGCGGCAGGCCCGCGGGCGTCAGCGTCGGGATTACGACCGCGGCCAGAGCTTGGAACGCCCATAGAGCGAGCACCGTCCCGAGCACGCCGCCCGCAACCGAGATCAGCACACTTTCGATGAGCAGCTGGCGGATCACTCGCACGCGGCTCGCACCGAGCGAGAACCGGATGGCGATCTCGCGATTACGCGCCGTCGCGCGAGCGAGCAACAGGTTCGCGACGTTGGCACAGGCGATCAGCAACACGAGCGCGAACGGGATCATCAAGACGGCTGCAACTCTGACGAGCATGTCGCGGATGAAGCCGACCATGCCGAGGGGCGTTGCACGCTCGACCTGCATCGTCGTCATCCGATCGGCCTGCTCGCTATCGATCTGAGCAGCGATGACCGCGAGCTCGGAACGCACCTGCTCGATACTCGCGGCGCGCCGGCCGATGACGGAGAGCCAACCCCGGTTGTCGTTGCCGTAGCTGTTCTCGTTCGGCAGCAACAGCGGCTGCGTCGAGATCGGGGCGAAGTATTGCGTTCGGTAGAACCCGAGCCCACCGTAGGTGCCTTCTTGCGCGACACCGACGACCGTGAAGAGTTGCCGGTTGAGCTCGATCGTGCGCCCGACGACGCCGGGATCCGCCTCGAAGGTAGTGGACCAGAGCTCGTGCGCTAGCACGACGACGGGATCGGCGCCCGTCGCGCAATCCTCGGCCCGGAGCGCTCGCCCCATGGCGGGCGGTTGGCGCAGGACGTCGAAGTACTCGCAAGTCACGATCGTGCCGACGATCTCCTGCGGCGATTCCCCGCCGAGCGTCGTCCGCGTTGGGTCGGCGTTGCCGAAAACGCCGGACAGCGTCGTCGTCTGCTCGCTCAAGCTGCGGTATTCCGTCGTCGAGAACCCGGCCCTGCCCACACGGCTCGGAACGCCTTCGATGGACTGCTCGATCGTCACGAGCTCGTGCGCATCGACGGCCGGCAGATCGCGAAATAGCAAGCCGTTCACCGTCGTGAGGATGCCCGCATTGACCCCGATTCCGAGCGCGATCGTCACGATCGCGAGCGCGGCGACACCCGGATTGCGCGCCAGCGTGCGAATCGAGTAGCGAATGTCGTTCCAGATCGTCGACAACATGGGAGCTCCAGCCTTGCCCGGATGACCTGGGAATGCACCGAGCGTGCCGGCGGTGCCGTGCTTACAACCGTTTGATTTAAATGACCTTGCGGACGGCAGCGCGCCGGCACGCCGGCCAGGCTGTCGCGAAACCGGGCAGGGTGTCCCAGGCATGGGATGAAGAGCCGCCGACGCCGCAGCCGACACCGAGCCCATCAAGCCCTCGAAGTTCGGCTAGGGCGCGAGCCTCGGCTAGGAAATGTTTCCGCGGAACCGTCATGTCGCTTGCGACGTCCCGAAGGGCTGAAACTTGGGTAGTCTGGGGGCGGCCGCGAAGTCGGTTTGTTTCTGGTGCCATGAGCCCGACGCGGAACCTGACTTGAGCGCTTCGAGGTGCCC
>DATFFV010000070.1:0-7058 GCA_035249885.1 Gammaproteobacteria bacterium
TCCGGCGCCTCGTCGGCAGCCGCACGATCGTCTGTCGCGAGGTAGACGTCGATTCCTACGGGCGTGTCGTCGCGCGGTGCAGCAACGGCGCCACGGATCTCGCCGCAGCCATGGCGCGCGCCGGCATGGCCGTCGCCTATCGCCGGTACAGCACCGACTACGTCGACGAAGAGCGTGAAGCCAAGGCCGCGCGGCGCGGCCTCTGGGCGTCGGAGTTCACGCCGCCCGAAGAGTGGCGCCGCAACGACGGCGTCGAGGAAGCAGCGGTCCGGCGAACCACGCCCGCACCGCGCGCGCGACGCGCCGGCTGCGAGATCAAGGGCAACATCAATGGCGATGACGAGCGGATCTACCACACTAGCGCCTCGCCGTCGTACGACGACACTGTGATCGACGAATCCCGCGGCGAGCGTTGGTTCTGCACCGAAGGCGAGGCGCGCGCGGCGGGTTGGCGAGCGCCGCGCGGGCGGTAACAGGAGAACAAGATGAGCAAACTCAGGGTCCCCATGATGCTCGCGGCCACGTGGTGCGCCGTCGTGAGCTCACAGGCGCTTGCGCAAGCGCTACCGAACCCGTACCGGCTCGTGAATGATTGGGCGAAGCTGCCGGGCGGCCGGGAAATCGGCGCCGTCGGCGATCTCGACGTCGACCCCGACGGGCGCCACATCTGGGCCGTGTTGCGCTGCGACGCGGGCGGCGACCGGTTCGGCTACGAGTGCCTCGAGTCCGATCTCGACGTCGTCGTGAAGTTCGCGCCCGACGGCAATGCCGTCGCAAGCTTCGGCGGCGGCCTGTTCATCTGGCCGCACGGTCTCGAGGTCGACCCCGACGGCAACGTCTGGGTCACGGACGCCGCCACCGTCGAGCGGACGGGCGGCCCCTTGAGCCGCGGCCGCGGTCACCAGGTCGTGAAGTTCAGCCCACGCGGCGAGGTGCTCATGCGGCTCGGCACGCCGGGCGTGCCCGGCAACGACGCGACGCACTTCAACGGGCCGAGCGACGTCGTCGTCGCGCCGAACGGCGACATCTTCGTCGCCGACGGCCACGACCCCGCCACGAACAATCGCGTCGTGAAATTCCGCGGGGACGGCACGTTCGTGAAGGCTTGGGGCGGCACGGGCTCCGAGGCCGGCGAGTTCCGCGCGCTGCACGCGATCGCGATCGACGCGCGCGGCCGCGTGTTCGTCGGCGACCGCGCCAACAATCGCATCCAGCTGTTCGATCAGGACGGGACTCACCTCGCGAGCTGGACGCAGTTCGGCCGGCCGAGCGGCGTGTTCTTCGATCACTTGGGCCGCATCATCGTGGCCGACTCCGAGTCCGACGACATCGAGAATCCCGGCTGGGACATGGGCATCCGCATCGGCGACGCCGTAACGGGCGCCGTCAACGAGTTCGTTCTCTATCCCTGGGGCGACCCGCGCGTGCGCGCCGGCAACGGCGCCGAGTTCGCCGTCGTCGACCGCGACGGCAACCTTTATGGCGGCGAGCCGCGGCCGCGGCGACTGCAGAAATACGTGCGCGTGCGGCCGTGAGCCCGCGCGCCGCGCCGGGCGTATAGTGGCCGCGAGGCGGGTCAGCGAGGCAACGATCATGCTGCGGTCAACACACGGTCTCGTCGGTGTCGTCATTGCGGGTGCGGCGCTCGCCGCCTGGGCGCAGCCGCCGCGTTTCGGGCGCGTCGAGTTGCCGGCCGGCGACGGCAAGGAGCAGGTCGAAGCCGCGTGCGTCGCGTGCCACCAGACGAACCTCATCGTCGGCGCGACGGGCTATTCCGAGGAAGGCTGGCGCTACCTGGCGCGCCAGATGATCGCGTTGCCGGAGCCGATGGCGAGCACGATCACGGGCTACTTGGCCGCGCACTTCCCGCCGAAGAACGACCGCGCGCCGAAGCTCGTGGCCGGCGACGTCTCGATCGACTTCAAGGAGTGGACGCCGCCGACGCTCGGCCAGCGGCCGCGCGATCCGCTGCAAACGGCGGACGGCACGATCTGGTGGGCCGGCATGTACGCAAGCCTGGTCGGCCGGCTGAACCCGGCCACGGGCGAGATGCGCGAGTACAAGCTCTCGCGATTCGCGCGCCCGCACAGCATCATCGACGATGCGAGCGGCAACATCTGGTACACGGGCAACGGCAACGGCACCGTGGGCAAGCTCGAGCCCGCGACCGGCAAGATCACCGTCTATCCGATGCCGGACCCGAACGCGCGCGACCCGCACACGCCGCTTTTCGATCGCGCCGGCGATCTCTGGTTCACGCTGCAAAACAGCAACATGCTCGGCCGCCTCGTGCCCGCGAGCGGCGAGATCGAGCTCGTGACGATGCCGACGGCGAACGCCCGGCCCTACGGCATCAAAGAGGACTCGAGGGGCTTACTCTGGATCGCCTACAACGGCAGCAACAAGATCGCGCGAGTGAACCCGGCGACGTGGGAGATCCGCGAGTTCGCGACGCCGACGCCCGGATCGCGCATTCGCCGCTTGGCGCTCACGAGCGACGACGTCGTTTGGTATGTCGATTCCTCACGCGGTTACTTGGGGCGCCTCGACCCGAAAACCGGCGCCGTCAAGGAGTGGCCGAGCCCGAGCGGCCCGGCCTCGCACCCGTACGCGATCGAGGTCGTCGACGACGTCGTCTGGTACAACGAGTCGAACCAGCGGCCCGACGCGCTCGTGCGCTTCGATCCGAAGACCGAGCGGTTTCAGAGCTGGGCGATCCCGTCCGGGGTCGGCATCGTTCGGCACATGCGCGTGACGCCCGACGGCAACCTCGTCATTCACCAGAGCAGCACGAACACGATCGGGCTCGTGACGATCGGCAAGCCGCAGAGCTGAAGGACGCGCAGAGCCGCCAACGGACGGCCGTCAGAAGCGCCCGATTGGTCACTACTCCCTTGCGCGGCGGCTCATCGAGCGCGGCGCCGATCCCGACTTGCCGTACACGAAAGGGAACGGCGCGCGCGAAGCGCGCGCCGGAGACTGACGCTTCGCCTTCGGCTCAGCGCGCGGGCGCCGCCGGCGGCTCCGGACGCAGATAGTAGTTGTACGCCGCGCCGCGGCTCCGGGCGTTCGCCCAGATCACGAGCATCTCTTCGAGCGTGTTCGCAAACCGCAACGGCCCGAGGTCGACGGGCTCGAGCCCCATGCCCGTGACGAGCTCGGCGACCGTGGCACGCGCCGCTGCGTCATCGCCGACGATCGGAATCGAGACGGGCCCACCCGAGCTCGCGGGATCGACCATCTTGGTCCAATTCAGTGTGTTGAACGCCTTGACGACCTTGGCCCCCGGCGCCGCGGCCTGGATGAGCTCGGCGTTGCTGCCGCCCGGCACATCGTGCGTGAAATAGCCGTCCGGTGTATTGCGAACATAGCGATTCGTAGGATCGAGAATGATCTTCCCCGAGAGGTCGCCGAGGCCCTTCGTGATGTCGGCGGCGAGGTTGCCGGGCACGGCGAGCACGACGATGTCGGCGCCTTTGACGGCCTCGGCTTGCGTCGTGGCCGTCGCGCCGTGGCCGGTCTTGGCGACAAGATCCTGGACGTCTTTGTCGTTCGGGGTGCGCGAGCCGTAGACGATCGTGTGGCCGAGCGCCGCGAACTCGGGCCCGAGCGCCGAGCCGACGTTGCCGGTGCCGATGACGGCGATTTTGGCCGCCTGCGCCGGCAGCGTGAGCGCGAGCAGCAGCGGCACCAATCCGGCCGCGACCAATCGCAGTGAGTTACGCATAGTAGAGTCCCCCTATTGTTGGTGGCGCGGCTTCTCGCCGGTTGCCCACGACTTTAGCGGAAATCGAACCCCGACGGCCACGGCCCGGGCCGCTTTCGCAGTTGGCGCTGCCGCTGCTCCCGCTCGCGCGCGTCGCGTTCCAGTCGCTGGCGAAGCACGCGCAGGACGTGGATCACGGTGGCCATGTCGTGGTCGCCGAGGCCGTTCAAGAGCGCGACGAGCCAGCCCCTCTCGGCGCTGCGCTGTGCCGCGAGCTAGGCGCGACCGCGCGGCGTGACCAGAGCTTGCAGGATGCGTCGATCCTGGTGGTTGGGGACGAGCTCGACGTACTCGGCGCGCTCCGCTTCGTGGGCCAGCGCGTGGGCAGTTTGCTTGCGAACGCCGAGGGCACGCGCGAGGTCGGAGAGCGAGAGGCAGTACTGCGAGCGCGCGACCGTGGCTAGGACGCGCCACGGCCCCGTGGTTCTGAAGACGGGGTCGCCGGCCCACGTGCGTGCCGCGGCGATGCGCACGGCGGCTCCCGTGATTTCGTCGATGGGCTCGTCGGCGGCTAGCCACCGGGGGTTGACGCGCGGCCCCCGCGCGGTGGTTGGCTTCGGCGGTTGCGCACCCATGCGCACCACACTACCCCCCGAGCAACCGTCAGGTCCCGCGACGAATCTCTCCCGATCGTCCAGAAAAAAGACGATCGACACCAGAAGGTCGGCGCTCCTGACGTTCCGCCGGAGAGACCCTACGCATCCACCTACCTATCCGCGCCAGCCTCGTCTCACGCCGCCGGTCGCAACGCGAACTCGTAGATTTCTAGAGCGGCTTCCCGAGCAGAGCACCCGACGGTCGTCGGCTCCAGCAACGCGCCGCGCCCTTACTCGCCCGGTTCGAGCCGAATGACCGCGCCATCGGGCCGGCCGCTGCCGTAGCGCACCTCGGTCGAGAAGTAGATATACCCGTCCGGCCCGATCTCGACGTCGCGGAACCGTACGCCGAGCTCGTCGAGAAACTCCACGCGGCGCAGGGGTTCGCCTTTGTCGTTGAACGGCATGAGCTCGACGTGCTGGCCGCTCAATGCGCCGATGATCAGGTTGTTCTTCCACTGCGGGAATTGGTCGCCCGTATAGAACGCCATGGCGGCCGGGCTGATTTGCGGCGTCCAAAAAATCACCGGCTGCTCCATGCCCTCGCGATGCCAAGCCTGGTCCGAGACGAGCGTGCCCGAGTAGTTGCGGCCTTGTGAAACCAGCGGCCAGCCATAGTTGGCTCCGGGTTTCAGGATATTCACCTCGTCGCCGCCCTGCGGGCCGATCTCCATCTGCCAGAGCTCCCCGGTCACGGGATGGAAGCGCAACCCGTAGCTGTTGCGGTGACCGTACGTGAAGATCTCGGGCTTGGCGCCGGCACGTCCCACGAACGGGTTATCCGCGGGCGCCGTGCCGTCGTCCTTCAAACGCAAGATCTTGCCGGTGTGGTCGGCGAGGCTCTGCGCGCGGAGGCGGATGCTGTTGTCGTCCTGTCCGCCGCAACAGAGACGGTCGCGGTCGCCGACGCTCACGTACAGCGTTTTGTCGGGGCCGAACTCCATGCGGCCCGTGTACGCCATGCGCGCGTTCTCCCAGGCATCCGCGACGAAGATCTCTTTCGCGTCGACGAGCTTGGCGCCGTCGAGGCGACCGCGCGATATCCCGAGCGTCTGCCGCATCTCGTCGCCCTTCATGTACGACACGTAGACGAGCTTGTTGGTCGCGAAATCGGGATGCACGACGACGCCGTGCAGGATGTCGTTGCCGGTCGGAGATGGCGGGGTCCACACGGGCTCGGGCAGGAGCTTGCCGCCCTGGATCATGCGCAGCTTGCCGTTGCTCTCCGACACGAGCAGATCGGACGTGCCGGGAACGAACACGATGTCCCATGGCGCGGTGATGCCGTCGGCGACGAGCGCGACGCGGATCTTCTGCCGCCCGGCCTGGAGCATCAGCGGCTCGCCGAGCTTCGGCAGCAGCACGGGCGCAGCCGCGGGCGGCTGGGCAAGCGCCGCCCCCTGCACGATCAAACCGAAGGACACGACGGCCCCGAACCAGGTCGACTGCGACTGCATTGGCTTCCCCTCGAAAGGCGTTCTTATTGGGACGAGGCGCCGATGCTACCGCCCGGACGTCGCCACCGCCATCGGGACGCTGACGGCGCGGTTGAGTCGCGCCGTCCCCGCGGGCATGCTGCGCCGCCTATGCGCGCGCCCATCGCCCTATCGAAGACCAAGCTCATGTCGCTGCGGCAATGCGCGCGCAAGCTCTGGCTCGAGACCTATAGCCCCGAGCTCGAGGAACCCGCGGCCGAGCGGGCGGCACTGCGAACGACGGGCAACGTCGTGGGCGACCTCGCGCGCCGGCTGTACGGACCCGGCCACGTCGTGAGCTTCGAGCGCGGGTTGCGCGCCGCGATCGACGCGACACGCGCGCTCGTCGCGGCCGGCGGCCGGGAGCCGATCTTCGAAGCCACGTTCGATCACGACGGCGTGAGCGTGCGCATCGACGTGCTCGAGCGCAGCGAGACGGCACCCAAGCTCATCGAAGTCAAAGCCGCGGCGCACGTCAAGGAGCACTACCTCGACGACTGCGCGATCCAGGCCTGGGCGCTCGCGCAGAGCGGGCATAGGGCCCGGCAAGTCGTCGTCGCGACGCTCGACACGAGCTTCGTCTATGCCGGCGATGGCCGCTACGACGGGTTGCTCGTCGAGACCGACGTGACCGAGGAGATCGCGGAGCGGCTGCCGCTCGTACCGGGTTGGGTCACGGAGGCGCGCCGCACGCTCGCCGACCTCGACGAGCCGCCGATCGCCGTAGGCACGCACTGCGGCGCGCCGCACGGCTGTGAGTATTACGGGCACTGCGCTCCGCCGGCCGGCGAGTACCCCGTGCTCGCGCTCGGCGGCAAGAAAGACAAGCTCTACACGCTGTTGCACTCCGGCTATCGCGACCTCCGCGACGTGCCCGAGGCCGAGCTCGCGAACGACACACAGCGGCGCATCTGGGAGCAGACGCGCGCGGCGCGGCCATATCTCGGCGCCGAGCTGCGCACGCTCGTGACCGCGCTCGAGTTCCCGCGCTACTACCTCGACTTCGAGACGGTGAGCCCGGCCGTGCCTATCTTCGCGGGCACACGGCCGTTCGAGGCGTTGCCGTTTCAGTGGTCGTGCCACATCGAGCGCCGCCGCGGCGAGCTCGAGCACGCGGAGTTCCTTAGCGTAGGCACCGAGCCGCCGATGCGCAACGTGGCGGAGAGCTTGCTCGCGACGCTCGGCACGACAGGGCACATCGTCGTCTACACACCCTACGAG
>DATFFV010000071.1:0-2477 GCA_035249885.1 Gammaproteobacteria bacterium
CGCGTCGAGGGGCTCGCGTTGTTGCGGCGCATGCTGTATCCCGGCGGCCAAGCCCCCGCCGGCGCCCCCACCTATCGGCCGAAGGCTACTGTCACGACGCGCGACGGCGAGACGATTACCGGCGAAGTGGCCGCGCGCGACGAGTTCACGATCGCCGTCATCGACGCCGACGGGTTGTACCGGTCGTGGCCCACGGACCGCGTGCGCTTCACGGTCGACGACCCGCTCGAGGCCCACGTCGCGCAGCTCGCGCGCTACACGGACGCCGCGATGCACGACGTGCTCGCGTACTTGCACACGCTTCGTTAGGACGCAACCGATGAAACGCACCGCACTCGAATTCGCGGCGATCGCGGCGCTCGGCACCGCGGCGTACGCGCAGACGGACAGCTGGCCCACGTACCACGGCGACCACTCGGGCCGACGCCACAGCCCGTTGACGCAAATCACGCGCGACAACGTGCACACGCTCGGGCTCGCCTGGGCGTTCCAGACGAACCTCACGCAACAGGTCAAGTCCACGCCGATTCTCGTGGATGGCATCGTGTACCTCACGGCGCCCGACAATCTCTGGGCCATCGACGCGCGCTCGGGAAGGCAGATCTGGCGCTACCAGCACCCGCCGAACGACGCGTTCCACATCGGTCACCGCGGCGTGGCCGTGCACGGCCGCTCCGTGTTCCTCACGACGCCCGACGCGCACTTGCTCGCGTTCGATCGCTTCACGGGCAAGCTGCTTTGGAACGTCGAGGTCGCGGACTCGGCCCGCGGGTTCTGGTCGACGAATGCGCCGCTCGTGATTCGCGATCACGTCATCGTCGGTGTGTCGGGCGACTTCGACAACCTGCCGGGCACGCTACGCGCGTTCGACCCGGCGACGGGCGCGCCCCAGTGGACGTTCTACAGCACGCCGCCCACGGGCACGCCTGGCTCGATCAGCGGCGGCGCTACGGGCGGGCAGATGTGGATGACGGGAACCTATGACGGCGAGCTCGACTTGCTCTACGTCGGCACGGGCAACCCGACGCCCGTGTTGAACGGCGACTCGCGCCCCGGCGACAACAAATGGACGTGCAGCATCGTCGCGCTGCGTCCCGATACGGGCGAGCTCGTCTGGGGTTTTCAGGTGTCGCCGCACGACACGCACGACTGGGACGCGGCCGAGGTACCGGTGCTCGTCGACGCCAAGATTGACGGCGTCGACCGCAAGCTCGTGCTCCAAGCCTCGCGCAACGGCTACTACGTGGTGCTTGATCGCACGACGGGCGAGAACCTGTTGACGACGCCGTTCGCCGCCGTGAACTGGTCGCTCGGCGTCGACGCCAAAGGGCAGCCGATCCCGAACCCCGCGAAGGAGCCTGCGCGCGACGGCCGGCTCGTCGCGCCCGACGAGCTCGGCGCCACGAACTATCGCTCGCCGAGCTTCGACCCCGCAACGGGACTCTTCATCGTGAGCGCCGCGGACGCCTACGGCGTCTATTTCTTCAAGCCCGAGCACGGGCAATACGGCTGGGCCGGCGCCGACTACGGCATCCATAGCCGCGGCGAGCTGCGCGCGCTCGACTACGCGACGGGCGAGGTCCGCTGGCGCCACGACCTCTTCGGCGGCGCGGGCGCGGCCGGCGTGCTTACCACCGCGACGGGCCTCACGTTCACCGGCGACTCCGCGTCGAGCGCGCTCGCGCTCGACACGCGCGACGGCACGACGCTGTGGCATGCCGGCATCGGCCGCGTCGGCAACTCGCCCGTGACGTACGAGCTCGACGGGCGGCAGTACGTGCTCATCGGCGGCGGCAGCGCGCTCTACGCGTTCGCGCTTCCCGAGCGGCGTTAGCCGCGAGGGCTCATGTATCTCGGCCTCGACCTCGGCACGTCGGGCGTCAAGGCCACGCTCATCGACGACGACCAGGCCGTCGTCGGCTCGGCCTCCGCGCCGCTCGAGGTCTCGCGGCTGGAGCCCGGCTGGTCGGAGCAGAACCCAAGCGATTGGATCGCGGCCGCCGAGTACGCGATCGCCGCGTTACGCACTGCGCGCTCGGGCGAGCTCGCCGCCGTGCGCGGCATCGGACCCTCGGGGCAGATGCACGGCGCCACGCTGCTCGACGAGCGCGACGAGCCGCTACGCCCTTGCCTGCTTTGGAACGACACGCGGGCACACGCCGAAGCCGCAGCGCTCGACGCCGACGCGCGCTTTCGGGCGATCACGGGCAACATCGTCTTTCCGGGCTTCACGGCGCCGAAGGTCGCTTGGGTTCGCGAGCACGAGCCCCACACGTTCGCGCGCGTGCGCCGGGTGCTGCTGCCCAAGGATTATCTGCGGCTCTGGCTCACGGGCGAGCACGTCTCGGAGATGTCCGACGCGTCGGGCACGGGCTGGCTCGACGTCGCCGCCCGCCGCTGGTCGGACGAGCTGCTCGGGGCGACGAGCTTGAGCGCGCGGCAGATGCCCTCGCTCGTCGAAGGCACGGCCGTCAGCG
>DATFFV010000072.1:0-5307 GCA_035249885.1 Gammaproteobacteria bacterium
CCGGCGCCGATCTCGTAGAGCTTGGCGTCGCGCAACAGGCGGCCGGTCGCATAGTCGTTGATGTAGCCGTTGCCGCCGAGCAGCTGGATCGCGTCGAGCGCCATCAGCGTGTTTCCGCCGTCGCCGCGAACAGCTCGCGGCCGATGAGCATGCGGCGGATCTCGTTCGTGCCGGCGCCGATCTCGTAGAGCTTCGCATCGCGCCACAGGCGGCCCGCCGGATACTCGGTGGTGTAGCCGTTGCCGCCGAGCGCCTGAATGGTCTGGCCCGCCATCCACGTCGCGCCCTCGGATGCTTTGAGGATCGCGGCGGCCGAGTCGAAGCGCGTCTTGTGGCCGCGGTCGCAGGCCGCGGCGACCGCGTAGACGAAGGCACGCGACGCGTTCATCGTCGTGTACATGTCGGCGAGCTTGCCCTGCATGAGCTCGAAGCTGCCGATCGGTCGATCGAACTGCTTGCGCGCATGGACGTACGGCAGAGTGACGTCGAGGCACGCGCGCATGATGCCGAGCGCGCCGCCTGCGAGCACGACGCGCTCGTAGTCGAGCCCCGACATCATGATCTCCTTGCCGTCGCCGGCCAGGACGTGCGACGCGGGAATGCGGCAGCGGTTGAACACGAGCCCCGACGTGTCGGAACCGCGCATGCCGAGCTTGTCCAGCTTCGCGTCGGCCGTGAAGCCCGGCAGCGTGCGCTCGACGATGAAGGCCTTGAGCTTCGGGCTTTGGCCATTGGCGCTGCCGTTGCCGCTGCCATGTTCGTCGGCGAGGCGCGCGTAGACGATGAGCACGTCGGCTTGGGGCCCGTTCGTGATCCACATCTTGGTGCCGTCGAGGATGTAGCCGTCGCCGTCGGGCACGGCCGTCGTCCGCATCCCGAGCACGTCCGAGCCCGCGTTGACTTCGCTCATCGCGAGCGCGCCCACGTGCTCGCCGCTCAGGAGCTTCGGCAGGAAGCGGCGCTGCTGCTCGGGCGTGCCGCGCTGTGCGATCTGGTTCACGCAGAGCTGGGAGTGCACGGCGTAGGAGAGGCCCACGGCCGCCGACGCGCGGCTCAGCTCCTCGACGGCGACGACCTCGGCGAGATAGCCGAGCCCGGCGCCGCCGAGCGCCTCGTCGACGGCGACACCGAACAAGCCGAGCGCGCCGATCTCGGGCCAGAGCTCGCGCGGGAAGCGATTCTGCGCGTCGATCTCCGCCGCAAATGGTGCGATGCGCTCGGCCGCGAAGCGGCGCGTCTGCTCGCGCAGCAACGTGAGCTCGTCAGCGAAACCGAAGTCGAAGTCGAGATCCACCATGAGGTTCCTCGTTCATGCTCCCTGGAGGTCGGCGACGACCGCGGCGAGAAACCGCGTCGCCTCGCCGCCGGTCACGGCGCGGTGATCGATCGTCAGCGACAGCGGCATGATGGGATGGATCTTCGCTTCGCCGGCGACGGCGACGACCTCGTCGCGCACGCGCCCCGCGCCCAGGATCGCGACCGTCGGCGGCTGCACGATGGGGTTCGCATAGCGCCCGCCGAACGTGCCGAAGTTGGACAGAATGAACGTGTAGCCGCGCAGCTCCTCGGGCGGAATCGTGCGTGTCTTCACGTCGCGCCGCAGGCGTTCGAGGCCGGCGCTCAAGTCTTCGGGCGTGCGTGCGCCGACGTCGCGCAGCACGGGCACGAACAACCCGTCGGGGCTGTCGACGGCAACACCCAAATGAATGCTCTTGAGCAGGCGTCGGCCCACGGCGCGGCTGTCGTACCACGCGTTGAGCGCGGGCTCGGCCTTACAGCCGGCGACGATTGCGCGGATCAGCCGCAGCATCGGCGACGCGGCGCCGCCCCACCAAGCATGGAGGTCCGCGTCGTCGTTGACCGTGACGGGCGCGACCTCGGCGTGCGCTTGCGCCATGCTGCGCGCCATCGTGCGGCGCACGCCGCGGAGCAGCTCGAGCGGACCGACCTCCTTGAGGATGCGGGCGACGCGCTCGACGTCCTTGGTCGTGACCGTATCGTTCGGGCCGCTCGGCGTGACGATCGCGAGATCGACGTCGAGGCGTGCGGCCAGCGCGCGCACCGCCGGCGCAGCCTTGACGCGAGCCGGCGCGGGCGTGTCCGCGGGTTCAGGCGGCGCGGCTCCACCGGTTTCGAGCCGGCCGACGACGGTGCCCGAATCGGCCTTGGTTTCGGCGCCGTCCACGAACTCGACGAGCGGCGCGCCGACGGGCAGCAGGTCCCCGGGCTTCGCGAGGAGGCGCTTGATGCGGCCGCTGCGCGGGCTCGGAATGTCGACGAGCGCCTTCTCCGTTTCGACCGACAACAACGGTTGATCCTCGGCGACCTCGTCGTTCTCGCGGACGTGCCAGGCCGAGACCTCGGCCTCCTGTAGACCTTCTCCGAGGTCGGGCAGGCGAAAGGTTTTCACGCTGCCTCCAGGGTCTCGCGGGCCGCGGCGACGATGCGCTCGGGCGTCGGCAAATAGGCTTGCTCGAGCCGCGCGAGCGGCATGACGGTGTCGTAACCCGTGACGCGCTTGATGGGTGCGAGCAGCGTCAGCAGGCCCCGGTCGGCGATGCGCGCCGCGATCTCGGCCCCGACGCCGGCGTTGCCGGCGGCCTCGTGGGCGATCACGCAGCGCCCGGTCTTCGCGACCGAAGCGAGGATCGTGCCGATGTCGAGCGGCGCGATCGTGGCGACGTCGATGACCTCGGCCTCGATGCCGTCGTCGGCGAGCGCGGCCGCCGCGGCCAGCGTCTCGCGCGTCGTCGCGCCCCAGGTCACGAGCGTCACGTCCGTGCCTTCGCGCAGCGTGAAGCAGACGTCGAGCGGCAGTGCTTCGCCGGTATCCGCGACGGCTTCCTTGGCCAGGCGATAGAGGCGCGTCGGCTCGAGGAAGACGACGGGATCGCCGCTACGGATCGCCGCGAGCAGCAGGCCGTAGGCGCGCGCCGGCGACGACGGGATGACGACGCGCAGGCCGGGGATGTGCGCGAACAACGCTTCCGTGCTCTCGGAGTGGTGCTCGGGTGCGTGGATGCCGCCGCCCGTCGGCGCGCGCAGCACGAACGGACACGCGAGTCGGCCGCACGTGCGGTTGCGCAGCCGCGCCGCATGATTCAGGAGCTGATCGATGGCCGGATAGATGAAGCCCATGAACTGGATCTCGGCGACGGGCCGCAATCCTTGCGCCGCGAGGCCGATACCCATGCCGGCGATCAGCGTTTCCGCTAGCGGTGTATCGACGATGCGCTCCGGGCCGAAGCGCTCGGAGAGGCCGGCCGTCGCGCGGAAGACGCCGCCGTTGACGCCGATGTCCTCGCCGAGCAGCACGACGCGCGGGTCGGCCGCAAGCTCGTACGCGAGCGCTTGATTGACGGCCTCGACGAGCGTGATCTCAGTCATCGCGCCTGCCTCGAGCGAGCGCTTCACGCTGCTCGCGCAACGCCGCGGGCAGCTCGGCGAACAGGTGGTCGAACATGGTTTCGGGCGCGCGCGGTGGCACGGCCTGGAACTCGGCGACGGCTTGCTCGACCGCCGCGTTGCACTGCTCGACGAGGTTGGCGTCGTCGGCCTCGGTCCAAAGGTGCTCGCGCACCAGGAACTTCTTGAGGCGCGCGAGCGGGTCGAGCCGCTGCCACTGCGTGAGCTCCTGTTCGGGGCGATAGCGCCGCGCGTCGTCGGCCGTCGTGTGATCGCCGAGCCGATAGGTCAGCGCTTCGATAACGCGAGGCCCGCCGCCGCGCCGCGCCGCGGCGAGCGCCTCGTCGAGCACGGCGCGCACCGCGACCAGGTCGTTGCCGTCGACCTGCTCACCGGGGATGCCCGCAGCGATGGCTTTTTGCGCGAGTGTCGCGGCGGCCGACTGGCGTCCGCGCGGCACGGAGATGGCCCACTCGTTGTTGACGACGACGAACACGACCGGGAGTTGCCACACGCCGGCGCCGTTGAGCGCCTCGTAGAAGTCGCCCTTCGACGTGGCGCCGTCGCCGAGGATGCAGACGGCCACGCGCGGCTCACGCCGGAGCTTGAACGCGTAGGCCACGCCGACGGCTTGCGGCGCGTGCGTGGCGATCGGCACGCAGATCGGAAAATCCTCGCGCGGCGCCTGCGGCCCGGCGTAAGCACTGCCGCGCTCGTCGCCGCTCCAGTAGAGCAGGATCTCGCTCATGCGCACGCCGCGCGCGAGCATCACGCCCGTCTCGCGATACGTGCCGAGCAGCACGTCCTCGCGCGCCATCGCACGGCCGGCGGCGACGCCGACGGCTTCTTGCCCGATGCACGGCGCGTAGGTGCCGAGTCGGCCCGTGCGCTGCAGCGCGACGGCTTTGCGGTCGAAGGTTCGCAGCAGCACCATCTCGCGATATGAGGCTTGGAGCTCGTCCGCATTGGCCGCGAACGCCGGTAGCGCCGCGCGCGGTTTGCCGTCGGCGCCGAGGATCTGCGTGTAACGGATGTCGAACTGCGCGACGATCGCGCTCGCTTCCGCCGGTTCGGCGGTCCGCGCGGCGGGCGCCGTGTCAACCAGCTTTCGCATGGGTCGATTCGTCTGCGAGCGCTTGCCGCTGCTCGTCGAGGCCGCGCCAGAACACGAGCACTGCGTCGAGCATGGCGTTGGCGTGCTCGACGAACCGGTCGTAGTCGAGGTCGTGGGCTGCGAGCACGCCCGCGAGCTCGTCCGACGTATGGCGCGCGTGATTCGCTTCGAGCCGTGCGTGCCAGGTGAAGAAACCCATGTCGAAATGCTCGAGCGCGTGCCGATCGCGGTAGCGCTGCCAGCCTTGCACGAGCTCGTCCCAGAAGCCTGCGGCCGCCCAGTTCTCGATGGCCCACGAGGCCGCAGCGGCCACGTCGTAGTCGTCGTGCGCATAGAGCCGCTGGAGCTCATCGCAGAAGTGGAGCGTCGTCTTGGTGCCGAGCCGCCGCTTGCCGAGATCGGCGAACTCGAGGCCGAAATGGCGCGCCATGCGCAGCAAGAGCTCGAAGTGCGCGGCACGGAAATGGAACACGCCGCCCTCGATACTGCCCTCGGTGTCGCCGAGCAGCGCGTCGCCACGCGGGCCGCGAAAGCCGACGCCGATCTCGTTGGCGAGGATCTCCTTCGACGCGCGCATTTCTTCGAGCGTCTCGGCGTTGAGCACCTTGCCGAGCTGCGCGATGAGGAACTGGTTCGAGAACACGGAGAACTGGACGAGGAACGCGCGGGCTTGCGCTCTGCTGAAGTCGCCGTCCTTGAACCAGGCCGTAAAGGGGTTGGAGCGGATGACGGGGTGGCGCAGCACGTCGTGCTCGAGGCGAGACCGGAACGTTGCCGCCGACTGACCC
>DATFFV010000073.1:0-5592 GCA_035249885.1 Gammaproteobacteria bacterium
GGTATCCGCGTGAGCTTCACGGACGTTCGCTATCGCGAGCGAGGTATCACGGGGCCCACCGTGCACCTGCCCGAAACCGCCGTGGAGGGTGGCAGGGACTGAAGCCTATTCGTCCTCGAGGCGGCGCGGCGGCATGTCCTCGACGCGGTCGGTCCACTCGATCTCGGACCAGACGTGCACGCGCGACTTGAACTTCCAGCCGGCCGATGTCTTCTCGAACGTGTCCTCGTAGCCGCCTTCCCAGTGCACGATGTCGCCGCGGTCGTCCGTGTCGTTCGTGATCGTGAGCAGCGTCGAGATCGCGTGCGCGCCCGTCGGCGTCGCCGTGATCACGGGATTGATCGTCAAGTGGTACGCGTAGCCTTGCGATTGCCGCGGCCGGCATTCGGTGTCGGTGCCGCCGCCGGCGCGCCTTAGCTGCTCGCGGCCGCGAAACCAGATCTTCGCTTTGCCCCATTCCTTGGAAACGCCGAACGTGGCGTCGGCCGTGTACAGGTTCGCGTAGTCGTTGCCGTTGTTGGTGCAGTGGTCGAGGACGTGCGAGTAGCCGTCGATGAGCTGGCGGATGTCGAGCAGGTCCTGCGCCGAGAGCTTGGCGGGCTCCTGCGCTGTAGCGCCCATGATCACCGATGCCGCAACGAGCACGGCGACCGATCGCATCGTGCTCATGAGCCGAGCTCCACGTGGTCGATGCGCCAGGCTCCGTCGCGCTTGACGAACGTCGTCGCGAGCGTGCGGCATTCGCTGCGCGTGACGAACCCTTCGCCTTGCAGGCGCGCCATCTCGACGAGCGTGCCGCAGCTCTCGATCGGCGTGACCGTCGTCACGATGCACGGCACGCGTCCGGTTGCCGTGCCGTCGGTGGCGATCGCAAACGTGTCATCGCCATTGAGGACGAGGCTGCGAACATGCTCGTCGACCGGGGTGCGCGCCGGGTCGGCGAACAACGCCGCGATCTTTTCTCGCTTGCCGGTGCCAACGAGCCGCGTATAGCGCCGCTGCAGCGCACGAATCGCGTTGACGTCCTCGAGCGCCGCGAGTCGCCCCAGGATGTAACTAGCGCCATCGTGTTCACCGGCGAAGGCTGCGGTCGCCGCCAACGGCGCCGCCAAGGCCGCGCCGGCGTGGCCGAAGAAGCTTCGTCTTGTCCCTCTGTTGTTCACGCCGTTCATGACGTTACCCTCACGCCTTGAGCCGATAGTACTTCGCGATGTCGAACCTGCCTGCGTGCCGCGCATGCGCGCCCATCGCGGAGAGCCGCAGGCCGTCGCGGCCGCAGTGGTAGCCGATACCGCAGTCGTGCATCGTGCGCAGGTTCACGAGGATCGTGCCGAGCGTGCCGTTGCAGGCCTCCTCGAGCCAATAGGCGAGATACAGCTCGTCGCGGATCTTCACGTACGACGCCGGGCCGCTCCACTCCATGCCGCCGGCGCCGCTCTCGCCGAAGATGATCCACGACAACGAGTGCGGCGTCGTGTAGAGGTGCATCGAGGTCAGGCCCGGCGAGTAGTTCCAGGTGACGGCGCGACCCACGAGCTCGTCGCTGAAGTGATGGCGGCGGTACTTCGGCGGCGTCAGGCCCTCCATCTCGATGACGCCGAACCAGGTGTCGGCCTGAGCTTCGTTGGCGATGTATTCGGAGCCGATCGTGCCGTGGATGCACGTGACGAGCGCGTGCTCGAAGTCGGCGACGAGCTTGTAGCAGTCGTGACTCGGCGCGCCCGTCACGAGATGGCCGAACATGACGACGCCGGGTGCGCTCTCCCACGACTCGTAGCGCTCCTCGTGCCAGGTGTTCTCGCCGGCGTGGCGCCAACGTAGCCTCTGGACCTCGTCGAAGCGGTAATCGACGGCCACGCCGTTGTCGAAGCGCAGCGTGAGCTCCTTGCCGACGAGGAGCTCGCTGATCGGGCTCTTGTTGCCGGCCATCGGGCTCGGCGGGCCGAAGACGTTCTTCTCGGTGAGCGCCGCGACCTCGGCTTTGCTCATCGTCCAGTTGTTGCGCATGGGCCGATAGACGCGTCGCGCGCCCTTCGCGAGCGGCGCGCCGTTGGCCGGCGCCGGCATGGGCGTCGCGGCGACGTCGCCGAAGCGCTCGAACTGCGCGAGCTGGCCGACCCACTCGCCGCGGCCCGTGAACGCGTAGTACTCGAGCGCGTCGCCCGAGTCGAAACCGAGCCGCATGCCGATCTGCTCGGCGCGGTTCACGTCGAGCACGTAGAAGGTCATGACGCCCGAGAACTCGCACTCGACGCGCGAGTAGACGTAGAGGTCGTCGTTGATCTTCACGTAGTCGGACGGCGCGCAGAAGCCGAGCTCGCCGCCGAGCCGCGAGAGCTCGACGAAATTCGAGTAGAACGTGGAAGGGTAGAGCTCGAGTGTCTCGACGCCGGTGTCCTGCCGCCAGTAGAACCCTTTGCCTTCGATGCGATTGGTCAATGCGTGGCGCGCCTCGGGGGGCGTCTTGCCGGTCTCGGCCACGTACCCGAAGTAGATCTCGCGCTGCACCTCGCGGTTGTCGGAAAAACCGCTGAACCACACCTCGAATACGGTCGCGAGGCCCGAGGCGCGATCGACGACCACGTTGTAGCCGCGCTGCGTGCCGGGCACGAGGTGCGTGAAGAACGCCACCTCGCCGAGCGTGAGCGCCGCGTACCGGCCATTGACGGCGGCGCCGCCGTTCTCGGCCACGGACAGGCGGTCGTTGCCCGTGAACCGGTAGCGCAGCGTCGGGCCGTTGTCCGTGACGATTTGCAGGGATTGCCCGGCGAACACATCGGACAGCGGCGACGCGCTGCGCGGGCCTGCGGCCGCCGCGAGCTTGGCGGCGATCTGATCGCTCGTGAGCTTCGTATAAACGAAGCGGTGCATCTGCTCTTTTGGATAGGCGATCGTCTGCACGTTCATTCCCCCTTCCAAGGGCGCGAAGCGCGGCGCCTCGCAACCAGTATACGACGCGCCGGGACGCCAGTTGCAGACTACCGTGCAGCATGGTTCTCGCGTAAAAGCATCCGCTATTCCCCCGCCCGTGACCCCGCCGGAGAAACGTCCGATGACGCACGACGAATCGAGATCGGACTCGCGACGCGCGCCTGGGATATCGAAGACCGCGATCTGGGTCGCCGCCGCCCGTGCCGTCGGGGCCCGCGAGCCCGATCCCGCCGTACGCAATCCGGATCATCTGGCCGAGGCGTTGCTCGGCGATCCCTCGGAGCTCGAGCTGGATCATCCCGTGGTCGACGCATTGAGCTCGAGCTACGAGGAGGCGATGCAGGACATCGAAATCGCGGGCTTCGTGCGGGCGATGACGGAGCGCACACGGTTCATCGACGAAGCGCTCGAGCGCGCAATCGGCGCAGGCGCTACCCAGGTGCTGATCCCCGGCGCGGGCTTCGATTCGCACGCATACCGATCCCGGGAGCTGCTGGCGTCGGCCCGCGTCTTCGAGGTCGATCGGCCGGCGATGCTGGCCTTCAAGAGACGCCGCGTGGACGCCGCGTTAGGCGGCCCGCCGGAGAACCTGACGTACGTGCCGATCGACCTGGAGAGAGAGGACGTGCCCATGGCGCTGGCGCGGCACGGATACGACGCGTCGCAGCGGACGTTCGTCATCATGGAAGGCTTGACGATGTATATGCCGGAGGAGGCGCTTCGTGCCACGTTCCGATTCGTTGCGTCGCACGCCCCCGGCAGCAGCGTCGTTTTCGACTTCGCCACGCGCGCGATGGTCGAGGGGATCAAGCAGATCGACTTGGCGAGCATCCCTCCCGCTGCAAGGTCGGGGCTCGAACGCTTCCTGAACCTGATCAGAGACGAGCCTTGGCTCTTCGGCTTTCCGCTGGGCGGCGAGAAGAAGCTCCTGGCCGACCTCGGCGTGGAGCTGCGCGAGCTGTTGACGATCGGCAGCGAGGAGTCCGCCCGGCGATACCTGACCAGGGCTGACGGCACGACGGTGGGCGCCGAGGGGCATGCGAAAGGCGAGGCGCTTCGCAAGGCGGCGCTGGCCCGCGCAGCGGAGCAGGCGAGCCCTGAGCAACGATTGAACATCGAGGAACGGATGCGGGAGCAGGCACGGCACATGGCCTATCGGATCGCCGAGGCCGCGGTGGTATGACGTCGCGCGCACGAAGCTGAACGTACTTGAAGTAGTTTCGAGGACCCCTCACCGATCGCGAAGAAGGTCGGCGAGCTCTTCGAGCCCGGATTTTGCAGCGGCATCCGCGGCCGTCATGCCGGCGGTGTCCCTGAACTTGGGATCCACGCCGCCGGCGAGCAGCAGCTCGGCGATCTCGACGGCGCGTTCCTCGGGCGCGGAGAGGAAGAACAACGCAGTGCGCCCGTCGCGCGTGGCCTGCCCCAAGCTCGGATCCTCGCCGAGCACCGCGCGCAGCCGCTCGAGCTTGCTGGCGCGCACGAGCGCGATGACGTCGCGGCTGACGCCGCTCAGCAAGTCGACCATGGCGTGGTTGCCGGCCCATACGGCATGCCCGAGCGGAGTCGAGTGGTACTTCGCCTCGCGCACGTCGACTGTTGCGCCGCGTTCGATGAGGAGCTTCGCGACAAGCACGGCGTTGTTGTGCGCGGCCGAATGCAGCGCGGTCCAGCCGCCGTGCTCGACGTCGGGCGACACACCGAGCCCGAGCAACATCTCTGCGACGTCGACACGGTCGCGGTCCGCCGCTTGATACATCGGTCCAGGGAAACGAAGGTACTCGGGGTGAGTCGCGAGCAGGCGCTGTGCCGTCTCGCGATCGCCTTTCATGCACGCCGCTTGAAACGCATGAACGTCGTCGAGGCGTTCCGGTTGCGCGCCGAATTCGACGAGCAGCTGCGCGAGCTCCGTGAAGCCGCCGAGCAGTGCTTCCGTGTGCAGATTGCGCTTGCTGTACGAGTGCGGGGCGGTTGCGCGCGCGCCGCGTTCGAGCAGCCAGTGTGAGCGCCGCAAGTGATTGCGCGAGACCGCGTTGCCGAGCAGATAGTCGAACATGCCGTTCGCGGGCCACGCTTCCTTGCTGCGCCAACGCTCGGCTGTTCCCGCAGCTTCGGAGCGCGAGTATAAGAAGTCGAGCCAGAAGGTGTCGTCGGCATGCAGCGACGTGTTGTACAGGCTCTGCGTGTCATAAGGATCGGCGCCGCGCTCGATCAGGAGCTCGGCGAGCTCGACGGCGCGCGGGTGGCGCGGCTCTCGTCCTTCGCCCTCGCCGATGACGCCCGTCAGCAGCGTAAACGGATTGTTCCAGTCGTCCTTCCACGTGGCTTTGGGATCGGCGCCCGCGTTAACCAACGCCCGTGCGATCGCGACGGCGTGCTCGCTCGACTCGGCGAGCGGCAACCGCGCGTAGCAGAGGTATTGCAGCGGCTGCCAGCTCTTGGGCCCGCCGGCGGCCGAGGCGGCCGCTGCGTCCCTCGCGAGTCGGCGCCGGACCTCGGCCACGTCGCCCCCGACGACAGCCGTATGGATGCTGAAGCGCGCGGCGTCTGGATGCTTGCGCAGAATGTGCGCCGCGAGCGCGCCGCTCTGCCGAACGGTGGCGTGGCGCAGGAAGTCTTCGGCACGCTCCGCGGCGCTGCGCTTCGCGAGCGCGCGATCCG
>DATFFV010000074.1:0-2233 GCA_035249885.1 Gammaproteobacteria bacterium
AACTCCGAGAGGCCGCGTGCGATCGTATCGGCGTTCACGAACTCCTCGATACCGAATGCTTGCCGAACGATGGCGGGGGCGGTGGTGGATTTACCGGCGCCATTGGGGCCCGCGACGGCCACGATCTGCGGGTATCCTTTCATGCCGCCAAGCATACGGAGAAGGCCGCGATGGCGCTATTTGCCACGTTTCGTGACGCGGCTCGGCGTAGATCGCAGGTTGCAGCGCTAACGTTCGATCATGCTGCGTACGCTGAACACTGGGTTACTCACGGCGAGTGTGGTTGCACTCGCGGGTTGCTTTTTCAACCGCAACGCCATTCCGAGCGCCATCGACTTCCATCCGCGCCTTTCCGACGAGCCGCGGCAGAGGGAAATCGAGAAGGCGCCGCTCCGGGTCGCGTACGCGGGTGTCGACTATCGTGTGGAGCCGCTCTACGACTATGAGCTTTACGGGCTCGTGGTCTCGTTCCGCCAGCACGACGGCGAGAGCTCCATGCATCGCTGGTCGAACGATCACCTCAACATGGCCGACGTTTGCGTCGTCTGGAGCGACACGGCGTTCAGCCGGTACCTAGGCAAGCTGGACTTCTGGAACGGCATCTTCACGTGCAACGTGCAGACGCGCGACAGCGTGGCCTGGGCGAGCTTCAAGATGAACCAGCTCGCGAACAACCACCTGATCTCCGAGGATCCGTACATCCGCGAGCGCGCGGCCGAGATTCGCGTGGGCGATCAGATCCGCATCAAGGGTTGGCTCGCGCGCTACGGCGCCGCGGGCGGGGGCCTGCGCGGCACGAGCACGACGCGCGAGGACACGGGCGACGGCGCGTGCGAGACCATCTACGTGCGCGAGTTCGAGATCGTGAGGCGCGGTTTCAGTCCCTGGCGGCTCGGGATGTACGCCGCACTCGCCGTGCTCGTCGCGACGATCGCGATCCACTTCGCGTTGCCGTATCGACCCTATCGAGATTGACGTGAGCCGCGCGCAGCGCTAGCCCATGTCGAACAGCAAAAGCTCGCTGTCGGCGGTCGCGCGGATCGCCACGGTCTCCTCGTAGGCGATGGCCGCGCCGTCGCCGGCCGCGAGCGTTTCGCCGTTGACGGTGACCGCGCCGCTCGCGACTTGCACCCAGCCTTTGCGGTTGCGCTCGGTCGTATGCGTCGCTTCTTCGCCGGCGGCGAGCAGCGCGCAGTAGAGGTCCGCGTCCTGGTGGATCGTCACCGTCCCGTCGCGGCCGTCGCGCGAGGCGACGAGCTTGAGCCGGCCGCGCTTCGCATCGTCGCCGAAGTGCTTTTCCTCGTAGCCCGGCGCGAGGCCGCGCCGGTTGGGGATGATCCAGATCTGAAAGAAATGCACGAGCTCGGTCGCCGAGTGGTTGAACTCGCTGTGCTCTACGCCCGTGCCGGCCGTCATGCGCTGCACGTCGCCGCGGCGGATCACGGAGCCGTTGCCGATGCTGTCGCGATGCTCGAGCGCGCCCGTGAGCACGTAGGAAATGATCTCCATGTCGCGATGGCCGTGCGTGCCGAAGCCCTGGCCCGGCTGCACGCGGTCCTCGTTGATGACGCGCAGCGGCCCGTACCCCATGAAGCGCGGGTCGTGGTAGTCGGCGAACGAGAACGTGTGGCGGCTGTCGAGCCAACCCAAGTTGGCGCGCCCGCGGTCGTCGGCGCGGCGGATCAATAGCATTGCGATTTAAGTCGGTGGTGTCCGGGCGACTATGGTAGCCGGGCGTCAGTAGCGGTACGAGTAGTCCACGTGCAGCGCGCGCGGTGCGCCGAGGTTGCGGTAGGCATACGACGCGTTGTTGACGTCGAGCCGGCCGCGGCCTATCGACGTCGCGTAGTCCTCGTCGAAGAGGTTCTCCAAGCGCAATCCGAGTCGATGCCGCCGGTCCTCGTCGAAATAGAAGCCGGCGCCGACGTCGACGACCGTGTAGTCGCCGTGCTCGACGCGTCCAATAGCGGTTACCTGGTCGTAGACATCGCCGACGTTGAGCACCGAGACGTTGATGTCGACGGGCGCCTGCATCGCGGAATAGGTCCAGCCCAGTTTCATTAGGCTCTCCGGGATGTCCTGCACTTGCGTGCTCGTGCCTTCGAACTTCGCATCGGTGCTCGTGTAGTCGAACGACACGCTGTTGCGATCGTTGAGTGCGGCGACCAGGATGAATTCCAAGCCGTCCGATTCGACGGTCTCGTCGAAGTTCTCGAAGCGCCCATCGGGGAAT
>DATFFV010000075.1:0-8490 GCA_035249885.1 Gammaproteobacteria bacterium
CGTGAGCACGGGAACGCCGAGCGCCGCAGCCTCGAGCACGACCATGCCGAACTCCTCGAAACGCGCCGGGTAGACGAACACGTCGAGCGCCGCAATGAAGCGCTCGGGCGAATGATTCTTGGGTCGATACATGAGCTTGCCCGACGTCACGAGCGCGTGGCGCGCGATCGCGTCCGGCAACTTCCGAGCGCCCACGACCAAGAATCGTGCGCTCGGCAAAGATCCGCCCACATGCTCGGCCATCGCCACGAACAGATCGAGCCCGCGCTTCGCGAAGTTGCCGGAGGTCACGAGCCCCACGAGCGGCGTCGAGTCGGCGATGCGGAGCCCGCGCCGCGCAGCGGCACGCAGCTTGTCGCGCATCGCGGGGTCGAACCGCGCGCCCTGGTAGCCGGGGTGATGAATCGTCATGCGTTCGCGTGCGACGCCGAAGCGCTCCGCAAGCGCGCTCGCGACGAGAGCCGAGTTGGCGGCGACGTGCGTCGCGGGACTCAGGCTGCGGAAGAACTGCTCCTCCGCGGCGGCGGCCGCGAGATCGGGCTCCGGCATGAATCGGTTCGCCTCGCCCGCGAGATTGTGAACGAACACGACATCGGCGTCGGGGATCGCGAGGCCGTGATCGACGACGAGCGTGGTCGCCGAGCGCGCCGCCCGCACCTGGGCCGGGGCTGCCCGGCGCACCTTGATGCCCGTGCGCAAGAAGAACCGCAGTGTGCCGCGCTGCGCCGCGACCACGGCGCGGACGCCGCGAGCTTCGAGGCCCGCCGCCTGCATCCGCAATAACTGCCCCGCACCGCTGTAGAGATCGAGCTTCTCGAAGTAGAGCAGCGCTTGCATCTTCAGTGCGCGGAGCCCGGATTCGGGCACACATCGCACTTGAACATGGTTGGCTTGTTGGTCTTCAAGGCGTTTGCTCATCGCGTGAAACATGCTCGACGGCCCCGTCTCGCTCTAGCTCGTCGACCTTCGCAATGAGCTGGTCGAAGAACTTCGGCGGTAAAAGCCCGTAGTCGACGCGGCTGTCACCACGACTGATCGGGCGCAAATCGTAGCCGGGCCAGAAAAAGACATTCGATTCATCAAGGATGACCCATGACCGTTCGCCATCAAGGCCAAGGTGCCGCTTTACGCCCGTAGGAATCTCCACGGCAACGTTGGGGTCGCTTGGGGGAGTGTGCGTGATTGGAACGACAGCAACTTGAGTTCGTGGTCCGTCGCCGGGATGTTCGAGCGCAAGAACCACCGCGCACGGCCGATCCTTTCTACCTTCAACCGCGCCACTCTCGGCTTCGTCACTCCACAAATACGCGTAGGAGATAACGAGGCCGGGTTCAGGGTCAGGGAACCCGGCCATGACGACTCACGATTGCGCGAGACGGCTACTTCTCATCAAGCAGCGCGTTAAGATGGTTGTGAGCAGGGTCCATCTTGGATGCTTTGATTGCCGCGACAATTTCCTTCGGCAGGTTCTTGAACCGATAAACACGGCGCTCGAACTCACGTAATCTGCGAAGCTCTTCGTACTCGTGAGCTGACACAAAATACCCACTGACCCGTCCATAACTGGTGATCGCGACGGGCTCACGCTGTGCCTCTTCCTTGTAGCGGCCGAAGCTCTTGGCAAACTCAGTTGCGGTAATAGCAGCCATAGCGCACACCCGTAAGTTACGGAACATGCGTAACTTACTCAAAACTGACGGCGCGGTCAACTCTTGCTCGATTTCCCGATATTTTTCAAATAGTTATATTACTCACCCTCCAGCATCTTACCGGGTTCTCGCCGCGCGAGATCCGCCGCAGCCCGGGGATCGCGGCATCGGCAGCCGCCGCCGTGGCCATCGGACTCGGCTCGGGTATTAGGCGCTACATCACGAACGAGCCTGCCGAACTCGTCTAATCGCTGCGTGGGGTTCATACATCCTGCACGCGACGAGGACTGAAAGAACGAGCTTGGTAGCAGACGAGGGAGAAAGCGACTACGACGACTCGATCGGCGAGCGCAAGTTGCTGACTGGAATGGTGGGCCGTGTAGGACTCGAACCTACAACCAATGGATTAAGAGTCCACTGCTCTACCAATTGAGCTAACGACCCGGTGATCTCAAGCGCAGCCGGAAAGTGGGGTGGACGATGGGACTCGAACCCACGACGGCCGGAATCACAATCCGGGGCTCTACCAACTGAGCTACGTCCACCAGTGTGTTGTCATTCTATCGCATGAGCCTTGGCGCGCCCGGCAGGATTCGAACCTGCAACCCCCGGCTTAGAAGGCCGGTGCTCTATCCCTTGAGCTACGGGCGCAACGTTCATCGAGGTGTTTGGTCGGGGCAGCAGGATTTGAACCTGCGACCCTCTGCTCCCAAAGCAGATGCGCTACCAGGCTGCGCCATGCCCCGTCGCTTTCCGCCGGCATCTTATGCGCCCTGAGCCCTGCACCGCAAACGAGGCGCCCGCCGCCTTGAGCGGCCAAAGAGGCTCGTGCGAGAATCCGCGTCCCCGCGCAGCAGGCAGAATCCCACGTGACCGCAACACTGCTCGACGGCAAGGCCGTCGCTCGACAAATACGCGCCGAGCTCGCCGCTCGCGTGGCCCAGGTTCAGGCGAAGCTCGGCCGGCCGCCGGCGCTCGCGATCGTGCTCGTCGGCGATGACCCCGCCTCCGAGGTCTACGTCCGCAACAAGCTCAAGACGGCGGAGGACGAAGGCTTAGGCGTGCACCTCGAGCGCTTGCCGAGCTCGACGTCGCTCGCGACGCTGCTCGGCGTCGTCGAGAAGCTCAACCAGAACGCACGCTTCGACGGCATCCTCGTGCAGTCGCCGCTGCCGAAAACGCTCGGCGCCGATGCGGAGCAGCGCGTGTTCGACACGATCGACCCCGGCAAGGACGTCGACGGCTTCAGTCCGATCTCCGCGGGCCGCGTCGTGCAGAACCGCGACGGTTTCGCGCCGTGCACGCCCGCGGGCGTCATCGAGCTGCTCGTGCGCACCAAGACTCCGATCGAGGGCAAGCACGCCGTGGTCATCGGCCGCTCCGACATCGTCGGCAAACCGATGGCGGCGTTGCTGCTGCACAAGAACGCGACCGTCACGATCTGTCACTCGCGCACGCGCGACTTGCCCGCGCTCGCGCGCACGGCCGACATCCTCGTGGTTGCGATCGGCCGGCCCGCGTTCGTCACGCGCGATTTCGTGAAACCCGGCGCCGTCGTGATCGACGTCGGCATGAACTCGGTGACCTCGGCCGAAGAGGCCAAGCGCATCTTCGCGCAGTTCCCCGAGCGCCTCGCGGTCTTCGAGAAACGCGGCTCGGTGCTCGTCGGCGACGTGCACCCCGAGGTCGCAGCCACGGCCGGGGCGCTGACGCCCGTGCCGGGCGGCGTGGGCCCGCTCACGATCGCCATGCTCATGGCGAACACCGTCAAAGCCGCCGAGCGGCGCGTCCGTTAGACTTGGGCCCCGGAACGCGGACTCGTTATCATCGGTCGTAACGAGCCAAGAACCTCTGAAGGAACCCCCATGCGTCTAGCTGGCTTGCTGCTCTGCCTGGCCTTGCTCGCGCCGCTGGCCACTGCTCAAGAGGCGCCGGCCGTGGCGACGCCGGCCTTGGCGACTCACCCACGCGTGCGCGTCGTGACGAACGCCGGCGACTTCGTCATCGAGCTCGACCGCGGGCGCGCGCCGCGCACGGTCGAGGCGTTCCTCAAGTACGTCGACGAGGGGTTCTACTCGGGCGTGATTTTCCACCGCGTCGTGGCGGGCTTCATCGCGCAAGCGGGCGGCTACACGGAAGGCGCCGCGGACAGCGACGCCGACGGCACGAACGACTTGCAGCCGAAGCCCGTGAGCGAGAACGTCATCAACGAGTCGGGCAACGGCTTGAGCAACTTGCGCGCCACGGTCGGCTTCGCGCGCACCACCGAGCCACATTCCGGGACGAGCCAGTTCTACATCAACCTCGCGGACAACATCGATCTGAACCCGCGGCCCACGCGCTGGGGCTATGCGGTGTTCGGCAAGGTCGTCGAAGGCATGGAAGTCGTCGACGACATCGGCCACCGGCCGACGAGCGCCCGCCCCCCGTTCCCGAACAATGTCCCTCTCGAGACGGTCGTCATCGAGCGCATCGAGCACGTCGAGTAGCTCGGGCGTGACCGTGCTCTTCATCTCCGACCTGCATCTCGATGCGGGCGATGCGGGGGCGGTCGACCGGTTCGTGGCGTTCATGGACCGCGACGCCCGTGCGGCGCGCGAGCTCTACATCCTCGGGGACCTGTTCGAGGCGTGGATCGGCGACGACGACGACGACGCGCGCCTCGCGCCGATCGTCGCCGCGCTGCGGCGGCTCACGCGCGCCGGCACCGCCTGCGCCGTCATGCACGGCAATCGCGACTTCCTGCTCGGCGAGCGTTTTTGCGCGGACACGGGTTGCCGGCTGCTGCCGGACTACGAGCTCATCGAGCTAGGCGGGCAGCCCGTGCTGCTCACGCACGGCGACCTCCTCTGCACCGACGATACGCGCTATCTCACGCTGCGCGGCCAGCTGCGCTCGGCCGAGTGGCAACGCGACTTCCTCGGCAAGTCGCTGCCGGAGCGGCGCCGAATCGCGCTCGACCTGCGCCAGCTCTCGGCGACCGAGATCGCCGCCAAGAGCGAGTACATCATGGACGTGAACCAAGGGGCCGTCGAACGCACGATGCGCGAGTTCGGTGTCACGCGGCTCGTGCACGGCCACACGCACCGTCCCGCCGTGCATCGCTTCGTGCTCGACGGCCAGCCCGCCGAGCGCCTCGTGCTCGGCGCCTGGCACGAATCCCCGCGCATCGCGCGCGCCACCCCCGCCGGCCTCGCCCTCGAAACCCTCCGCTAAGAGGTGCCGGGTTTACGGTTTCGGTTCGCGAGGCAGGCACCAAACCGGTATCGTTCCCCCGAACCGAAACCGTAAACCCGGCACCTCTTAGGTGAACCGCGCGAGGGCTGCGAGGAGCTCGTCGGCCGACTGAAAGCGTTCCGAGCGGTCGACGGCCAGCAGCCGGTCGAGCAGCGGCTGGAAATGCGTCAGGGAACGGTTGAAGCGCGGCCGCGGTGCGTGCGCGTGGCGGTAAATCACGCCCATCGGCGTGCTCGCCGTGAACGGCCGTTGACACGTGAGCATCTCGTACAGGATGCAGCCGACGCTATAGAGATCGCTGCGCTCGTCGGTCGGCTCCGCGTGCCCCTGCTCCGGACTCATGTAATAGGGCGTGCCGAAGATCTGCCCCGCTCCCGTGAGCGCGGCGTGCAGCCGCATCTCCTTGGCGAGCCCGAAGTCGACGAGCGCGAGGCTGCCGTCGTCGCGGAACATGATGTTGCCGGGCTTGAGATCGCGATGCAGCACGCCCGCGCCGTGGATCGCGGCCAGCGCCGCGGCGATCTGCCGCACGTAGCCGGCGGCAATCCCGGACTCGAGCGGCGCGCGCAACCGTTCGGCCAGGCTGCCGGCGCCGAGGTACTCCATCGCGATGTAGGCGTGGTCGTCGGCGACGCCGAGATCGAAAATGCGCACGACGTTCGGATGGTGGACGCGCGCGATGACCTCGTACTCCTGGAGGAAGCGGTCGAACAGCCCGCTGCCGCCCGCATCGGGCACGTGGCGCAGCACCTTGAGCGCGACCTTGTCGCCGCCTCCCTCGGCCTCGGCGAGGTACACCGACGACAGGTCGCCCGAGTAGAGTTTGGCCACGAGCCGGCGCTTCGGCGTGCCGTTCAAAGCCTTGTGGGTCGCGAGCAGCTCGCCTGTCGGGTCGAGTCGCTCGACATTGAGCTCGCCGCGCACGACCTCGATGAGCCGCTGGTGCTTGACGCGGTCTTTGGGGAAAAAATTCGCGGCCCCGGCTTTGAGCGCGTCGACGGCGAGAAACTCGTCGCTCTCGGCCGCAAACAGCAGCACGGGCGGACAGTCGGGACGGTGGCGTAGTCGCCGCAGGAACGTAAAGTCGGTCTCGCCGGCCACGGGATGGCCCAGCAGCACGAGGTCGACGCCCGACAAGTCGGCGCCGGCTGCGAGCGGCCCGGCGGTGCTCGGCTGGTGCTCGTCGACGGCCGCATCGGGCCACTCGACTTCCAAGTGGTAGCGCAGTAGCTGCCGGTAGTCTGCGTTGTCGTCGATGATCAGGAAGCGCAAGGAAGCTAAAGCCCGCTCGCCACCTGGATCGTGTCGTCGTCTTGCTCTTCGGCGCGCACCTTGGCGTCGCGGCGCGCCTTGGCGGAATTCGACCGAATCACCTCGAGCGTGTCGAGGTAGGAACGGCTCACGTCGCCCGTGACGTACTCGCCCGAGAAGCACGAGGTATCGAAGCCGTCGATGTCGGCCTTATGGTGCCGCACCGCCGCGACGAGATCCTCGAGGTCTTGGTACACGAGCCAGTCTGCGCCGATCTTGCGCTGCACCTGCTCGGGCGTGCGGCCCGCGGCGACGAGCTCGCCCGCGGCCGGCATGTCGATGCCGTAGACGTTCGGATGGCGCACCGGCGGTGCGGCCGAGGCGAAATAGACCTTCTTGGCGCCGGCCTCGCGCGCCATCTCGATGATCTGCTGCGACGTCGTGCCGCGCACGACGGAGTCGTCGACGAGCATGACGTTCTTGCCCGCGAACTCGAGACTGATGGCGTTCAGTTTCTTACGGACCGACGCCGTGCGCGCAGATTGCTCGGGCATGATGAACGTGCGGCCGATGTAGCGGTTCTTGATGAAGCCTTCGCGGTACTTGACGCCGAGGCCGAAGGCCACCTGCATGGCGGCCGTGCGCGACGTGTCGGGAATCGGGATCACGACGTCGATGTCGTGGCCGGGACGCTCGCGCAGGATCTTCTCGGCGAGCTTCTCGCCCATGCGCAAGCGCGCCTTGTAGACCGACAGGTTGTCGATGATCGAGTCGGGCCGCGCGAAGTACACGAACTCGAAGATGCACGGCGTGTAGCCCCGCCGCGCCGAGGTCTGGCGGCTGTGCAAATAGCCGCGCTTGTCGATGAAAATCGCCTCGCCCGGCAGGACGTCGCGCTCGAGCTCGAAGCCGACGGCGTCGAGCGCCACGCTCTCGGAAGCCACCATGTGCTCGACGCCGTTCGGCGTCTCGCGGATGCCGAGCACGAGCGGGCGGATACCGTGCGGGTCGCGGAACGCCACGATGCCGTAGCCGATGATCATCGCGACGACGGCATAGCCGCCGGAACAGCGCCTGTAGAGCGCCTCGACGGCGTCGAGGATCTGCTTCGGGTTCACGCCGTGGCTCGCGTGCTTGCCGAGCTCGTGGGCGAACACGTTGAGCAGCACCTCGGAGTCCGAGTTGGTGTTCAAGTGACGGTGATCTTGCTGCTCGACGAGCCTTTTCAGCTCGTCGGCGTTGACGAGATTGCCGTTGTGCGCGAGGCAGATGCCGTAGGGCGAGTTGACGTAGAACGGCTGCGCTTCGGACACCGTTGCGCTACCGGCCGTCGGGTAGCGCACGTGGCCGAGGCCCATGTTGCCGGCCAGCTTGAGCATGTGGCGCTCGAGGAAAACGTCGCGCACCAAGCCGTTGCCTTTGCGGACGCGCAGCCGCCCGCCGTCGTCGGTCATGATGCCGGCGGCGTCCTGGCCGCGGTGCTGGAGCACCGTCAGCGCGTCATAGAGCGACTGATTGACTGGCTCATGACCGACGATTCCGACCAATCCACACATGGTTCCGCACCTAAGCTTGGGACACGACGAACACCGACTCTATTCCCACCGACGGGCCTACGGGCTGATCTTGCAGGTACCGCGTGCCGACCTCCGCGTAGTACTTCACGGTAGCAGCGATTTGTTCGGCATACGGCCTAAGGCTCGCCTCCCGCCACCAGGGCTCCTGATCCATGGCCATGAACTGAATCACGAGCACGGCGAGGCCAAGGAAGACGCCGGCTCGCGCGAGCCCGAACACTCCTCCGAGCATTCGGTCGAGGCTCGTCAAACCCGAAGTCCGCACCAATTTTCGCGCAACCCACGAGACGAGGCCACCGACGATGAGCACCGCGACGAAAATCACGACGCGCGCCGCCCAGAGCCTCACCTCGAGCGCCGACGACCATTCGCCCAGCATGGGCTCGAGCTGCCCCGCGAACAACCACGCGATCGCGACCGCAGCCAGCAGCGTGATCAGCGACATCGCCTCGGTCGTGAATCCGCGCCACGCGCCGACAGCCACCGAGGCCAGGGTCAAGAGCACGATCACGTAGTCGACAGCGGTCATTCGTTCCTAATGCGCGGCCACGACTCTGGCCTCGTCGATGCCGTGGGCGCGCAATGCGGATGCTTTGGCGTCGGCCTGCCCGCGCGTCGCTGCCGGACCGACGCGGACGCGATACAACGTTCGGCCATTGGCGCGATAGGTCGAGACGTCGGCCGTATAACCGTACGTGCCCGCGCGTTGCGCGAGCCGCCGCGCGTTGGCCTCCTCGCTGAACGTGCCGAGCTGCACGATCCAGTCGCCGCCCGCG
>DATFFV010000076.1:0-4875 GCA_035249885.1 Gammaproteobacteria bacterium
CCGTTCAAAGCGGCGATCGCTTCGCGGTAGAGCGGCACGTACTGCGCGTAGCCCGTGTCGATCGCGAGCGCGCCGTCGTCGCCAAGCAGCACGAGCACGTTGCCCGCGACCTGGCCACCGCCGGCGCCGAGCAACACGTGGAGGTCGGGTGCGAGCTGCTCGCGCGTGACGGTGGCCGGGCGCGGCGGCTCCTGCGCATGCGCCGCCGCCGCGCCCGCAACGACGAGCAGCGCCGCGAGGCGTGGTCTCGTTCCCATGGCCGGTTCTTGTACGTGTCGCGGCTCGCGACTGTCAACCGCCGCGCCGCGATGGCGCGTATACTCGCCGCAAAACGCCATCGTTCGCGTCTGGCCAATGGGGGAATCGTCATGACGAGGCATTTCGCAGCGGTCGCGCTCGCAGCGTCAGTGTTACTCGGCGGCGCACAAGTCGCGTTCGCGCAGCCGCCCGGGCCGCAGGCTCCGGGCCGGGGTCCGTTTCAATTCACGCCGGACCCCCGCGTGCAGGAGCGCACCTATCATTTCGAAGACACGAACGTGGACCTCAAGTACTCGGTCTTCGTGTCGTCGAAGGTCAATCCGCGCAGGCCCGCGCCGCTCGTCGTGACGCTGCACGGGCTCGGCGTGGGCCACGCGTTCATGCTGCGCGGCCCGGCGCTCGATCTCGCCGAGGAGGGCGGCTACATCCTCGTCGGGCCCGAGGGCTACAACCCGCGCGGCTGGTACGGTATCCCGTCGACGGGGCGCTTCGCCGGGCCGCCGCCCCGACCCGGAGCGCAACCAGGTCAACCGGGCGCTCAGCCGGGTCAACCTCCCGCCCGATCCGCGGGACAGCCCGGGCAACCCGCCGCCCCTGCGCCCCCCGGTCCCCCGCGCGGGCCCGGTCCCGGCGGCGGCAACCCGTTCGGCCCGCAACCCAACGATCCGCCGAATCTGCGCGAGCTCAGTGAGAAGGACGTCATGAACGTGCTCGCGCTCGTGCGCGAGGAGTTCATGGTCGACGAGAACCGCATCTATCTCATGGGGCACTCGATGGGCGGCGCGGGCACGCTGCACCTCGCCGTGAAGTACCCCGATATCTGGGCGGCCGTCGGCCCGATCGCGCCCGCGGCGTTCGAGCTCGATCCGCAGTCGATCGCGACGGTTCCGCGGCTACCGGTCGTGCTCGTGCACGGCGCCGCGGACGAGCTCGTTCCCGTGGCCGTCGGGCGGCAGTGGGCCGCGGTCATGAAGAACGCCGGCATGACCTACGAGTACCACGAGCTGCCGGGCGTCACGCACGGGCCCGTGATCAACGACGCGCAGCCGCTCATCTACGCGTTCTTCGCGAAGCACGCCAAGGAAACGCAACGCCAGCGGCGCCGATCGCGCTCGAACGACTGAACCGCGCGCATCCCCATCGATTGGAGTGCACGACGTCGTACAGGCGACGCCGGCGACGTGGCAATCACGGTACTGGATTACTGATGCCCTCGATCTGACGCTTTACAGCTATCGGATCGTCTATGCCTTTGTACACGACGTCACTGATACCTCGCCCCGTGACTTTCACGGCACCGAATCCGAAGATCCTTCCCAACACGCCTTGATCGATCTCGACGGTTTCAATGGACGTAAGTTTCATTTCTTCGGTCTTTCGACTGATGATGCCCTTCTTGAGGATCACGCGCTTGTTCGTGACGCCTTGCTCCATGAACTTGAGTCGCAAGAACGTATAAAGCGCGAGTAGCCACGTTAGTCCGAACGTGACTACGCCTAGGATCAACCATAGCCACATCGGCACCCAAGCAAACCAGTGAAGTTTGAACAGGCTCTCGACCTTCTCCCCCGCGGACAACGAGTCCTCGATGTACGACATGTTCTCCTCCCGGCTGCTAGAGCTCTAATCAACTATAACTGGGCAGCATGCGGCTATAGAAACAAATGGAGCGTGCGGTCCTGCCGCGTGATCCGGTTGTGAAGGGCGCGCGGGTCAATCGAGCGCCGCGGCGAATTCCCGCACGATCCGCCCCGCAGGTTTGATCTCGTGAATCCCCGCGACCGATTTGCCCGCCTGCCAATACTCGGTGCTCGTGTCGTCGGTCAGTAGCGACTTCTTGAGGCGCCGCACCGAGCTCAGCGCGTACCACGTGCGCATCCAGTGTTTCGTCTTGCGGCCTTTGAGCAGCCAGCGCGCGAACGGGCCGGCCTTCGTGCCGAGCCGCTCGACGTAGGCGTTGCGAATGACGGCGACCGGGACGCCCGTGAGGCGCTCCGTGAGCACGATGTCGTCTTCACCCGCCGCCACGATCGCCTGCTTGTACGCGTCGCTCGCCCTGCACTCGGGCGTCGCGATGAACCGCGTGCCGAGCTGCACGGCGGCGTAGCCGAGACGCAGATGCCGCGCGAACTCGTCCGGCGTGCCGACGCCGCCTGCGCTCACGATCGGCTTGCCGAAAGGCGCAAGCTCCTCGAACAACGCTTCGGGTGAGCGCGGCCCCGCGTGGCCGCCGGCGCGTGCGTTGACGGCGATCAGGCCGTCGACGCCGGCATCCGCGCCTTTCTGCGCCCACTTCCGCTCCGTGACGTCGTGGTAGACCACGCCGCCCGCCGCGTGCACGCGCTCGCAGACCCACCTCGGGTTCCCGAGCGAGGTGATGAAGAAGCGCACGCGCTCCTCGAGCGCGACGTCGATCCAGCGGCGCATCCGGTCGAGATAGGCCTTGTTGCTGGCCTCGATGAGTGCGTTGAAGCCGATCGGCTTCGCGGTCAGCGAGCGGATGAAACGCAGCCCGGCGCGGAACTCGTGGCCGTGCACGTACGTGAGCGAGATCGGCTGCACGACGCCGAGCCCGCCGGCCTCGCTGACGGCCGCCACGAGCTCGGGGTTGGAGCAGGGATACATGGGCCCGCAGATGAGCGGGACTCGCACGCCGGTATGCCGCGTGAACGCGGTGTCCATGCGACTCAGCCGGCCTTGGGCCGCACGGGACCGAGCCGCCAGCGCACGTTGCCCGTCGCGACGAGGTTGCCCTCGCGGTCGAAGCATTCGGCCATGACGTCGAAGTCGCGGTCCTCGCTGACGGTCGGCACGGTGACGCGCGCGACGGCGCGGATCGTGCCGCGCGCCTTCTTGTGGTATGTCATCGACAGAGTCGTGACGATGCCGCGCACCGTCGGCGGCAGCGCGGCCATCATCGCGATCCCACTCGTGATCTCGGCCAAGTTCATGAGCGCGATCGCGTGCACTGACCCTAAGTGGTTGCGGTTCGAGCGGCGGCCGGAGATCTCGACCACGGCGTGGCCCGGCTCGAGCACGCGGATGCGCGGGCTAACAGAGCCCGAGTAGGGGACGGCGAAGCCGAACAGCTTGGAGAACAGCCACGCTCCGCCCGGGAGCGGCGCGAGGCGGCGCCAAAGATCGAGAAGCTTCGCGCCCGTGGGGCTCAGAAACGGAACAACGCCTTCGCGTAGTACATGCGGCCGCGCGGATCGTGGACCTTCGAGTCGTAGCCGCCGTTCGTGCGCACGCGCGGCGGGTCCTCGTCGGTGAGGTTGATCGCGCCAAAGGTCAGCGTCGGCGCGCGCTCTGCCGCGAGCTTGAGCACGTACTGCGCGTCCACGGTGACCTGGCTGTCGATCTTGCGAGAGAAATTCCCGCCCTGGTCGTCGAGGTAGGAGTCGATGTAGCGCACGAACGCGTTGAACGCGTGCCGGTCGTTCTGCCACTCGACGAACGGGTTGACGCGCCACTCGGGCGTCGAGGTGCCGAAGTTTGCGAAGTTGCGCCAGCCTGCGCCCTCGATGGTGCCCCCGAACGGGTCCTGCAAGTCGTAGCTCGAGATCAGCGTGCCGTCGGCGCCGACGCGCAGCGTACCGCCGCCGGCGAGCATGAGCTCGCGCGCTACGTGCAGGTCGAAGCCGTCGGTCTCGAGCGACTGAGCGTTGTCGTAGTACGAGTCGACGCGCAGCAGGAGCCCGCTCGCCGGGTCGCGGATGACTTGCGCCTGCGCTTGCACGTCGCCCTGCGACGCGGCGATCAAGATGGATTGCGCGTTCTGCTCGATGATGACGTCCGTGTAGTCGAACGACCAATAGTCGATGCCGATCTCCCAGTTCTCGGCCGGCGCGAACGTGACGCCCAAGTTGAAAACGTCGGCCTGCTCGGGCTCGAGGTTCTGGCCGCTCGGGTTGGGCCGAGTGCGCACCGGGAAAAACTGCGGGCTGCCGACATTGGGGTCGATGAGCTCGGCCAGCGTGGTCTGCGTGCCGAAGGCCTGGAACAGCGACGGCGCGCGGAACGACGTGCCGACCGAGGCACGCAGCGAGAAATCGAGCGACGGCCGCCAGAGCAGCGTGGCTTTCGGGTCCGTCGAGTCGACGCCCTCGCCGTAGCTTTCGTAGCGGCCCGCGAGCTGGAGGTTCACGGTTTCCGTGAACGGCAGTGCGAGCTCGACGAACACGGCCTCGACGTCGCGGTCGTCGGCGAAGTCGGGGTTACCCGTGAGGAACAAGAAGTTGTCGCGGTTCGCGTTGTCGTCGTAGTCGTACGAGAGCTCGTCGGCGCGCAGTTGTGCGCCCACGGCCATGGCGGCGTAGCCGCCGCCGAGCTGGCCGAGCTCGCGCGACGTGAACCCTTCGAGTGTGGTGAGCTCGCTATGAGCGTCGAAGCTTTCGAAACCGACGAGATGGGAGAGCAGCGCGGGGCTGTTGACCGTGCCCGTTCCCAGGAGCGCCGTGCCGAACGGGTTGAAGTAGAGGCACGGCGCGATACCGGGCGTGCCCGTCGCCGGGTTGCAGTTCGGGCCGCCGAGGCCGCGGATCGCGAGGTTGAAGCGGTCGACGAGCACATCGGGCGCCGATACGAAGAAATCGTTCTCGCTGTGCTGCAAGCCGA
>DATFFV010000077.1:0-9581 GCA_035249885.1 Gammaproteobacteria bacterium
GCGCGCGGCCCCACGATCGTGCAGCCCGTCGCGCGCTTGAGCGCAAGGTTGCCGCCCGCGTGATCGGAGTGGTGATGCGTGTTGAAGATGTGCGTGAGCCGCCAGCCCGCGGTGTCGAGCTGCGCCAGGATCTCGTCGGCGTCGGGCGTATCGACGGCGGCCGTAGCGCCCGACTCCGCGTCGTGCAGCAGATAGCCGTAGTTGTCGGCTAGGCACGGAAACATTCGGATCGTGAGCTCGCTCAAGGTGCTCTCCGGGGCGACACTTCCATTGATTATCGTACAATCCCTTACGCCGCGCGCCCTTGGACGCCTTCGACGACGACGTTCCTATGCCGACCATCACCCTGCCCGACGGATCGCAACGATCCTACCCGTCGCCCGTGGACGGGTCCGCCGTGGCGCGCAGCATTGGGCCGCGCCTCGAGCGCGACGCCGTGGCCGTGCGCATCGACGGCAAGCTCTGCGACCTCACGTTGCCGATCGAGCGCGACGCGCGCCTCGAGGTCGTCACGCGCACGTCGCCCGAAGGTCTCGAGCTGCTGCGCCACGACGCGGCGCACGTCATGGCCGAAGCCGTCAAGGAGCTCTATCCCGAGGCGCAGGTGACGATCGGTCCGGCCATCGAGAACGGCTTCTACTACGACTTCGCGCGCCGCGAGCCTTTCACGCCCGAGGACCTCGAACGCATCGAGCAGCGCATGCACGAGATCGTGAAGCGTGACGAGAAGATCGTGCGCGAGGTGTGGGAGCGCGACGCCGCCGTGAAGTTTTTTCTCGACCAAGGCGAGCGTTACAAAGCGGAGATCATCGGGGCGATCCCTGCCGGCGAGCCGATCACGCTCTATCGACAAGGCGCGTTCATCGATCTCTGCCGCGGCCCGCACCTCCCGTCGACGGGACGTCTCGGCGCGGGCTTCAAGCTCACGAAGCTCGCAGGCGCCTACTGGCGCGGCGACTCGCGCAACGAGATGTTGCAGCGCATCTACGGCACGGCCTGGGCCGACGCGAAGGACCTCAAAGCCCATCTCGACCGGCTCGAGGAGGCCGAGCGGCGCGACCATCGCAAGATCGGCAAGCAGATGGACCTCTTCCATTTTCAGGACGAGGCCGTTGGCGCCGTGTTCTGGCACGACAAGGGCTGGCAGCTGTTCCGCGGGCTCGTTGAATACCTTAGGGCCAAGCAGACCGCCGCAGGCTACCGCGAAGTCAATACGCCGGAGCTCATGTCGCGCTCGTTGTGGGAGGCGTCGGGCCACTGGCAAACGTTTCGCGAGAACATGTTCACGAGCCTGACGGCCGACGAGCAGACCTTGGTCGTGAAGCCAATGAATTGCCCGGGACACATCCAGGTGTTCAAGAGCGATTTGCGAAGCTACCGTGATCTGCCCTACCGCGTGGCGGAGTTCGGCAAAGTGCACCGCTACGAACCTTCGGGTGCGCTGCACGGACTCATGCGTGTGCGAGCTTTCACGCAAGACGATGCGCACGTGTTCTGCGCGGAGGACCAAATCACCTCCGAGGCCGGCAAGGTCTGCGAGCTGCTGCTCGGTATCTACCGCGACTTGGGCTTCGACAATGTGATCATGAAGCTCGCGGACCGACCGCCGAAGCGTGTCGGCGCCGACGACGTCTGGGATCGCGCGGAAGCGGCACTCGCCAACGCCATGGACACGCTACGCCTGCCCTACACGCTGAACAAGGGTGAGGGCGCGTTCTACGGCCCGAAGATCGAGTTCGTGCTGCGCGACGCGATCGGCCGCGATTGGCAATGCGGCACGCTGCAGGTCGATCTCAACATGCCCGCGCGGCTTGGCGCCACGTACATCGGCGAGGACGGTAGCCGGCACACGCCCGTGATGCTGCATCGCGCGATCTTCGGCTCGCTCGAGCGCTTCATCGGCATCCTGCTCGAGAACTACGCCGGCGCGCTGCCCTTCTGGCTCGCGCCGCTGCAGATCGTCGTCGCGACGATCACGTCCGATGCCGACGACTACGCGCGCGAGGTCGTCGCCGAGCTTAGGCTCGTTGGACTGCGCGCCGAGACCGACCTGCGCAACGAGAAGATCAACTACAAGGTGCGCGAGCACAGCCTCGCCAAGGTCCCGGTGATTCTGGCCGCGGGCAAGCGCGAGGTCGCGGAGCGCACCGTCGCGCTGCGCCGGTTCGGCAGCCAAAATCAGACGAGCCTCGCGCTCGCAGCGGCCGTCGAGCAGCTGCGCACCGAGGCAGCCGCGCGCCGCGGCGCGAGCCACTGATGCGCCTCTTGAGTTTTGTCCGTAGCGGCCAGGCCGGCTTCGGCGTCGTCGTCGGCGACGGTGTCGTCGACGCCGCGGCGCGGTTGCCGGGCAAGCCGCACGACTTACGCGCGGCGCTCGGGGCCGGCGCGCTACCCGAGCTCGAGCGTCTCACGCGCGTCGCGCCCGACTTCGCGCTGCGCGACGTGACGTTCGTGCCCCCAATCGGAGGCGCCGCCAAGCTGCTCTGCGTCGGCATCAACTACATGCCGCACATCCGCGAGATGGGCCGCGAGCGCCCCGAGAAACCCGTGATCTTCACGCGCTTCGCGGACAGTATCGTCGGTCACGGCCAGCCGCTTCTGAAACCCCTCGCCTCCGAGCAGCTCGACTTCGAAGGCGAGCTCGCCGTCGTCATCGGCAAGCGCGCGCGGCGCGTGAGCCGCGAGCGCGCGCTCGACTACGTCGCGGGCTATAGCTGCTTCAACGACGGTAGCGTGCGCGATTTCCAGCGGCACTCGCCCCAGTTCACACCGGGCAAGAATTTCCACGCGAGCGGCGCGTTCGGGCCCTGGATCGTCACGACGGACGAGATTGCAGAGCCGCGCACGCTGCGTCTCACGACTCGCTTGAACGGCGCCGTCATGCAGGACGAGAGCGTCGGCGAGCTTTGCTTCGACGTGCCACAGCTCATCGAGTACTGCTCGATCTTCGCGCAACTCGAGCCCGGCGACGTGATCGTTACGGGCACGCCGGGCGGCGTCGGCGCCGGCCGGAAGCCACCGCTCTGGATGAAGCCCGGCGATACCGTGGAGGTCGAGATCACGAGCGTCGGCACGCTGCGCAATCCCGTCGTCGCCGAAACTGTGTGAACCCGTGCGTGCCGCCGCGCCGCTCGCCCTGTTCTGGTTCTGCGTCCCCGCCGCCGCGCAGCAGCCGGACCTCGCGTGGGTCGACCGCACAGCCGTCGCGGCGCGCGAGATCCTCGTCTACGCCGAGCGCGGCGACCGGCCGCTGACCGTCGAGGTCAAGATCGCGGCCGAGGTCGACGCGCCGGTAATGGCCATCTGGGACATTTTGACGCGCTGCGAGATCGCGCCCGAGTACGTGCCGAATGTCGTGAGCTGCCGCCGGCTCGAGCGGCTCGAGGGCGGTCGCGCGGATCTGTTCGTGCAGGAGATCAAGCCGATCTTTTTCCTGCCGACGTTCGACCACGTCTTCCGTCTCGACTACACGCCCTACACGCGCATCGACGTGCAGCGCGTGAGCGGGCCCATCGAGCACATGCAGGGTAGCTGGTGGCTGCTGCCGCAGGACGACGGGCGCGTCCTGCTGGTCTACGAGCTTGCGCTCGATCCGGGGCTGCCGATTCCGCGGTTCCTCGTGCGCGCGACCCTCAAGCGCGACCTGCCGAAGATCATGCGCGCAGTCCGCGAGCGCGCCGAAGCTGGGGGTTAGTCGCTCCGTTTCCGCTCTGACGCGCGCCCTCAGCAGGCCGTCCGGGGACGCCGTGAATCCGTCCCTGGAGGCTGCGGCGGCGACATCCCTGTCGCCGACGCCCCCGGCCGGCCTGCTGAGGACACGCGTCAGAGCTGCCTCATCGCTGTGACTGGGGTCACCGCGGGGTTGTCGCGGATTTGGTACGGTTTCCCGGCTGTGGAACCGTTCGCCGACAACGCCCCGCGCATACTCATCCTCGAGCCCGACAACAAGGTCCGCTCGACGCTGCTGCGCTATGCCGTCAAGGGCTGGCACGGCGCCGCCGTGCAGTCGTCGTCGTCGACGTTGGTCGATGCGCTCGGCGACCCCGAGCGCTTGAAGAGCTTCGACGTGCTGCTCGTCGGCTGCGATTTCTCGCAGGACGGCACGGCCGAGAACACCACACTGCAGGCCCTGCGCGCCGTGGCGGCCGACCCCGCCAATCCCGCCGTGATCCTGCTCACGAGCAAGGGCAGCGAGTACACCGCGGTCCAGGCCATCAGGTCGGGCGCATTCGATTACGTGCCGAAGAACCTGCTCGGCCGCGAGCAGATCTTGAGCGCCGTGCAGCGCGCCATGCTGCACCGCAAGGGCGCGCCCGGGAACCGCGACGGCAGCGTCACGGGCGTCGTGCGCTTGTTCGGCTACGACATGCGCCGGTGCCTCGCGACGCGCGACAGCGTCTCGGTGCACGTGGCGTTCAGCGCCGAGCGTGGCAAGGAAGTCGTGCTCAAGGTGCTGCACCGCGGGCGCGGCGCGCTGTCGCGCGACGCGAACTTCGAGCGCCTCGTCGCCGAGTTCAAGCTGCTCTACGACATCGACGACCGCGCCGTCGCCGAGATCTACGACTTCCGCGTCACGAGCCAGTACTGCTATATCGCGATGGAGTATTTCCCGGTCGGCCACTTGGGCACTCGGCTCGAGGCACCGCTCGCACCCGAAGACGCGCTGTACTACGCGCGCGAGCTCGCGCACGCGCTCGCGATCATCCACACGGCCGGGGTCATCCACCGCGACTTGAAGCCCGGCAACATCATGCTGCGCGGCGACGACAGCATCGCGCTCATCGATTTCGGCATCTCGCAGTCGCTGCAAGTCCGGACGTCGCCGGAGTCCAAGGGCGAGATCGCGGGCACGCCGTATTACATGAGCCCAGAGCAGGCGCGCGGCGAGCCCACCGACGAGCGCAGCGATCTCTACGCTCTCGGCGTGATCCTCTATCAGATGCTGACGGGCGCGAAACCCTACGTCGGCGAGACGACCGGGGCGATCCTCGACCAGCACAAAAGCGCGCCGCTGCCCGTGCTGCCCGCGGACCTCGCCGTGCACCAGCCGCTGCTCAACAGGCTGCTCGCCAAAGATCCCGCGCAACGCTACGGGAGCGCGCGCGAAGCGCTCGAAGCGCTCGAGCTGCTCGTGGCGAGCGCCGCTGCCGCGGCCGCCGAGGCCTCGCCCGCCGTGCCCGCGCTCACGGGCTAGCTTATCGTGCACACTTCGACCGCACGTGCTTGGAAGCACGGCGCTTGAAGGGGGCTCGCCATGCACGTATTGATCGGCGGCGGCAGCGGATTCATCGGCTCGGCTCTCACAAAGCGTTTTCGCGCGCGCGGCGATACGGTCACCTGGATATCACGCACCGCCGGCCCTGACCGCATCACGTGGCAGGACGTCGAGCGGGGCGCGATTCCGGCATGCGACGCCGTCATCAACCTCGCCGGCCAGCACATTCTCGACGTGCGGCGGCGCTGGAACGACGCGTACCGCGAGGAAGTGTTGCGATCCCGAGTGGACACTACTCGCGCCCTCGTGCGGGCGCTCAACGAGATGGCGCACCCGCCCGCGGTCTTCGTTTCCACGGCCGGCAAGTGCTTCTATGGAACGCCGGAGATCGGCGCCCACGCGACCTATCCCGAGCTCGACGAGCATTCCACGCCCATGGGGATGGACTTTCCGGCCGAGCTCGTCGCCCAGTGGGAGCGGGCGGCCGAGGGCATCGATGCTGCCCGCATCCGCCACGTCAGCGTGCGCATCGGCGTGGTGCTCGGTGCGATCGACCGCACCTCGACCCTTGGCAAGCTATGGCGCGTGGGCCGCGCGCACGGCTTTCTCCCGATCATCCGACTGCCGTTCTGCCTTGGGTTGGGTGCGATCATGGGACACGGCCGGCAGCCGGTGCCGTGGATACACATCGACGACGCAGTCGAGCTGTTCGCATTCGTGGTGGACTCGGCCGAGGCCCGGGGCCGCTACAACGCCGTCGCGCCCGGCATCGTCAGCAACCGCGACTTCACCTTGACCTTCGCCAGGCACCTGCGCCGCCCGGTCATATGGTCGGCGCCGGCGTGGCTGGTGCGCTTCCTCGTCAGCGGGGACCGCGCCTCCATACTGCTCGAGGGCCAGAACGTCAGGCCTAAGCGCACACTCGAAGCCGGGTTCCGCTTCCGCTACGCCGCGCTCGACGACGCCATGGACGATCTCGTCCGCGTCACGTTCTAGGCGAACGGCTAGTCGTCCGCCCCTGCGAGGCTCTCGAAGTCGAACAGCTTGCGATCCGCGAGATGCGACGCCGTGACGTTCTGCAGGCTGCGGAACAACCGGTCCGTGCGGCCCGGATCCTGCTGCTCCCAGCTCGAGAGCATCGCCTTGACCTCGCGGCGCTTCATGTTGTCCTGCGAGCCGCAGAGGTTGCAGGGAATGATCGGGAACTCGCGGCCGCGCGCGTAGCGAGCGATCTCGCGCTCGGCGCAGTACGCGAGCGGCCGGATGACGACGTGCTTGCCGTCGTCGCTCTTGAGCTTCGGCGGCATCGCCTTCAGACGCCCGCCGTAGAACATGTTGAGAAACAGCGTCTCGACGATGTCGTCGCGATGGTGCCCGAGTGCGATCTTGGTGGCGCCGAGCTCGTCGGCCACGCGGTAGAGAATCCCGCGGCGGAGGCGCGAGCAGAGCCCACACATCGTCTTGCCGGGCTCAATGACGCGCGTGACGATCGAGTACGTGTCCTCCGTCACGATGCGGTGGGGCACGCCGAGATCGGTCAGGTACTTCGGCAGCACCTCGACCGGAAAATCCGGCTGCTTTTGGTCGAGATTGACGGCCACGAGCTCGAAGCTCACGGGCGCTTTGCGCTGCAGGGACAGCAGCATATCGAGCAGCGTGTAAGAATCTTTGCCGCCCGACACGCACACCATGACGAGGTCGCCGTCCTCGATCATGCGGTAGTCGCCGATGGCCTTGCCCACGAGGCCGCGGAGCTCGGCCTGAAGCTTCTTCCAGCGGCCGGAAGCCTCGGCGAGCGCTGCGTCGCGCTCGGGGGAATCGGCGGCAGTTGGCAGGGCGGCCGGGCTCAAACTCACGGGGCTCTCGCTGTCGTTCGGGCGGCCATGATAGCGGACCGCGGCCGATGCAACATAACGGGGAGTCGCCGGCCGGCGACGCGCAGTGAGGCTGTGAAGCCTATCACTGCAACGTTTCGCGGTTTTCCCTAGTGTTCGAACACCGAATTACGTAAATCGGTCGGCCATGAAGCGTGCAGTCATCGCACTCGTTCTCGCGCTAGCCGCGCTCGGTCTGCTGTTCTCACTCGCGCTCGAGTCGCGCTCGTTGCCGGTCGAGACGCACGTGGCGCAATACACGATCAGCGGCGACCTCGACCGGGTCGAAGCCGACTTTCGAGCGCTCGTCGATACGCTGCAAGCCGCGTGGCGCGACCAGCAACCGCCCGGCGAGGGTGCTCGCGTGCTGCTCGAGCGCGTCGTCTCGCAGCCGGAGCAATTGTCCGAGTCGTTGTTCCAGATGCGGGGTGGCGCGAGCCAAGAAGCGCGCCTCGGCAATAGTCACGAGACGTTCAGCGGCGCCGTGAACCGCGCGGGCGCGCTCGCCGGCGAGCTCATCGCGCAACAGACCGAGTATGCGGCCGCCGTCGCGTTCTTGCGGGAGTCCGGCGCCAGCGTCATTCAGGACCTCCGCGACCGCGGCAACGATCGCGCCGCCGCGGATACTTTCCAGCTCGTCGTCGGCACGCTCGACTTCGCGGGCCGCAACGCGTCGGTGCGCGGCGGCGAGCTCGATCGCTTGCTCGTGACGCTCGGCCGCGACGGGCGCGTCGACGACATGCCGGGCGACTTCGCCGTGCTGCGCAACTCGGTCGCGACGATCCTGACGAACAAGGCGCTCATCGACAGCAAGCTCAACCAGCTCGTCGATACGCCGATCGGCGAATACGCCGACGGGCTCAGCACGGCCGCGCAGGACATGTACATCGTCGCGACCACGCGTATCGAGCAAGCGCGGCTCATGCTCGCCGTCTACGCCGTCGTGCTGCTGGTCGCCGTGGGCTTCGTCGCTTGGCGTCTGCAAGGCAGCTATCGCGAGCTCAACAGCGCGAACGCCGACCTTGCCGTGCTCAACGAGTCACTCGAGGAGCGCGTGCAAGAGCGCACGCGAGAGCTCTCGGGCACGCTCGTCGACCTCAAGGAATCGCAGGTGCAGCTCGTGCAGGCCGAGAAGATGTCATCGCTCGGCCAGCTCGTCGCGGGCATCAGCCACGAGATCAACACGCCGCTGCTCTATCTCGCGAACAACGCCGAGCTCATCCGCGAGCGCCTCGAGCCGCTGCGCGACTTCATCGCCTGCACGACGGCCGCGTTCGCGATCAAGTCCGAGCAGTTCACGGACCGCGCCGAGTATCAGGCCAAGTTCGTGAACGCGCTCAAGGACGTCAAGACCATGCTGCGTGACGAGGAGCTCGAAGCCACGGTCGAGGAGATTCAAGACCTCACGCGCGACAGCATCGCGGGCTTAGGCGAGCTCACGGAGATGGCGCAGAGCTTGAAGGATTTCAGTCGTCTGGACCGCGCGCCGACCGCGCGTTTCGACGTCCACGCCGGGCTCGACAAGACGCTGCTCATCGCCAAGAACATCGTCAAGCACAAGGCCACGATCAGCAAGTACTACGGCGAGATCCCCGAGATCGCATGCTCGCCGTCGCAGATCAACCAGGTGTTCCTCAACATCATCACCAACGCCGCGCAAGCGATCGAGACGCACGGCGAGATCGCCATCACGACCAGGCTCTACGACGCGAATCATGTCGCCATTCGCGTCTCCGACACGGGCTGCGGCATCCCCGAGGAGAACTTGAACAGAATCCGCGACCCGTTCTTCACGACCAAAGAGGTCGGCACGGGAACGGGCCTCGGGCTCTCGATCGTGGACGAGATCATCCGCAGCCACAACGGCCAGCTGCTAGTCGAATCGCAAGTCGGCAAGGGCTCGGTCTTCACGGTCGTGCTCCCCATCGAGCGGTCCATGGCCAACGCCGAAGTTGCGGCCGACGAAGAAGAGCTGCTGCCGCTCAAGGAAGCGGTCTAGCGCATGCAGGCACAAGCGCAAGTCGCTGACCGACCGCGACTGCTGTTCGTCGACGACGAGCAGCGCGTTCTGAACTCCATGCGGATCATGTTCCGCCGCCAGTTCGCTCTGTTCCTCGCCTCGGCCGGCCCGGAAGCGCTCGACATCGTGCGCGACAAAGACATCGACGTGATCGTGGCCGACCACCGGATGCCGAAGATGACCGGCGTCGAGGTGTTGTCCAAGTGCCGTTCGCTGTCGCCGCGCACGGTGCGCATCTTGCTCACGGGCTACGCCGATCTCGACGCCGTCGAAGGCTCGATCAACGAGAGCGAAGTCTTTCGCTTCCTGACCAAGCCGTGCGCCCCGCAGCAGCTGCGCGAGACGATCGAGCTCGCCGCCAAGCTGGCACGCGAGACTCCCGCGCCGCCGCCGCCCGCCGACGAGCCGACAACGCCGGGCGACACGGTTGAGATCATCCTCGACGGCGACCAGATCACCGAGGTGACGCCCG